>NZ_JBEYFS010000373.1:0-6931 GCF_040634475.1 Streptomyces sp. NPDC007095 | reverse complement strand
GCGGGCCATTCGGTCCCGGCCCCGGCGGCCCAGTCCCCGGCGGCCGAACCGCCGAGGCCCGAACGACCGGCCCTGGCCGGTCGATCCAGCCGACCGAACCCGAAACCGACGGGGCCTCAACCCCGCCAAGCCCCGACTACCCGAACGACCGGGCCCACCCCGTCAGTCCCGGACGGCCGAACCCCGAAGCGACCGAATCCCAAAACCGTCGGGACCCGAACGGCGGACGCCGAACAGGTGAATCCCGCCGGTCGGTCCCGGAGGGCCGGTACCCACGCCCTCGGCGCTCAGGCCGCCGACGCTCCCACGACCGGTCCTGGCCCGTCGATCCCAGGCGGCCGTACCCGAACGACCGGCGTCGGCCACTCAGTCCCAGGTGGCCGCACCCGGACCTCGGCCTCCCGGGTACGGCCACTCGCCCCAGGCGTCCGCCGGAGCGTCGGCTACGCGTCCCGGTACATCTCCAGCAGCCGGAGCCATACCTCGCTCACGGTCGGGTACGACGGGACCGCGTGCCACAGGCGGCTGATCGGGACCTCGCCGGCGATGGCGATCGTCGCCGAGTGGATCAGTTCGCCCACGCCGGGGCCGACCAGGGTGAGGCCCACCAGGATCTCGCGGTCGATGTCGACGACCATGCGGGCCTTGCCGCGGTAGCCGTCCGCGTACAGGCCCGCGCCCGCCACGGAGGACATGTCGACGTCGACGGCGCGGACGCGCAGGCCCGCGCGCTCGGCCTCGGCGAGGGAGATGCCGACGGCCGCGGCTTCCGGGTCGGTGAAGACGACCTGGGGGACGGCCCCGTGGTCGGCGGTCGCCGAGTGCGCGCCCCAGGGATCGGTCTCAAGGAGAGGCACCCCGGCGGCACGGGCGGCGATGGCGGCGCCCGCGATCCGGGCCTGGTACTTGCCCTGGTGGGTGAGGAGCGCGCGGTGGTTCACGTCGCCGACCGCGTACAGCCAGTCGCTGCCGGTCACCCGCAGGCTGTCGTCGACGTCGAACCACGAGCCCGGCTCAAGCCCGATCGTGTCGAGGCCGAGGTCGTCGGTGCGGGGCACGCGCCCGGTGGCGAAGAGGATCTCGTCGGCCTCGATGCGGTCACCGGTGTCGGTGAGGGCCACCACGGTGGAGCCCTCGCGCGTCACCGCGGTCACCGAGGTGGCGGTGCGGACGTCCGCGCCTGCCTCCTTCAGCGACTCGGCGACCAGCTCACCGGCGAAGGGCTCCATACGGGGCAGCAGTCCCGCGCCGCGGACGAGGACGGTGACCTGGGAGCCGAACGCCTGCCAGGCCGTGGCCATCTCGACGGCGACGACGCCACCCCCCACCACGATGAGCCGGCCCGGCGCCTCGTGCGCGCTGGTGGCCTCACGGCTGGTCCAGGGCCGGACCTGGTCGAGCCCCGGCAGGTCGGGGAGCAGGGCACGGGTGCCGGTGCAGACGGCGACGGCGTGCCGGGCCGTGAGCACCTGCCGCTCGCCGTCGGGCCCGTCGACGGTCACCTTGCGCGGCCCGGCGAGGCGCCCGTGTCCGCGGTACAGGACGGCGCCGATGCCGTCGAGCCAGCCGACCTGTCCGTCGTCCTTCCAGTGGGAGGTGTAGTAGTCGCGGTGGGCGAGGACCGCGGGGACGTCGAGGGGGCCCTGCACCGCCTGGCTGAGGCCGGGCACGCGGCGGGCGTCGGCGCGGGCGATGACCGGGCGCAGGAGGGCCTTGCTGGGCATGCAGGCCCAGTACGAACACTCACCGCCGACCAGCTCGCTCTCCACGACCGCGGTGGAGAGGCCGGCCGCGCGGGCGCGGTCGGCGACGTTCTCCCCCACGGGCCCGGCCCCGAGCACCACGACGTCGTACACGATGGATTCCGTTTCCGTCATGGGCACAGTCTGGTTGTTGGTGTGCGCGGTGGCCACACGGGTACGCGCGCGGAATACGCCGCCCAGGGGCGGCGTTGTGCACACCGGCTTCGCCCCGAGGCCCGAGGCCCGACATCAGGAAGAGGTAGTCACGCCATGAGCAGCACGATGGAGCTGACCAAGGAGAACTTCGACCAGACGGTCACGGACAACGAGTTCGTGCTGATCGACTTCTGGGCCTCCTGGTGCGGGCCGTGCCGTCAGTTCGCCCCGGTCTACGAGAAGGCCGCGGAGGCCAACCCGGACCTGGTGTTCGCGAAGGTCGACACGGAGGCACAGCCCGAGCTGGCCGCCGCCTTCGACATCCAGTCGATCCCGACGCTGATGATCGTCCGCGACCAGGTCGCGATCTTCGCCCAGCCCGGGGCGCTGCCCGAGGCCGCCCTGACGGACGTCATCGGACAGGCCCGGAAGCTGGACATGGACGAGGTCCGCAAGTCCATCGCGGAGCAGCAGGCCAAGCAGGCTCCGCAGGGCGAGTAGGTCCACAGGGGCGCACGAACGAGTAAGTCCGCACAACCCCTTCCGTCAGAACGGGTACGGCGCCACATCCCCGCGCACCGTCGTCCAGCGCACGTCGGTGAAGGCCTCCAGGTTGGCCTCACCGCCGAAGCGGGCGCCGGTGCCGGAGGCGGCGATCCCGCCGAAGGGGGCCACGGCCTCGTCGTTGACGGTCTGGTCGTTGATGTGGGCGATCCCGGTCGGGATGCGCTCGGCCAGCTCCAGGCCGCGCGCGGTGTCCCGGGTGACGATGCCCAGTGCGAGGCCGTAGGGCCCCGCGGCGGCGAGGGCCGCGGCCTCGTCGGCGTCCGCGAAGGACCGTACGGGCGCCACCGGGCCGAAGACCTCCTCGGCGTACGCGGGCGTCGCGTCGCCGACTCCCGCCAGGACCGTCGGGCGGTAGAAGAGCCCCTCGTGCGTGCCGCCGGCCGCGAGTTTCGCGCCGCGCGCCGTGCTGGACTCCACCAGCCCCTGGATCTTGGCGAGTTGGGCGCTGTCGATGATGGGCCCGAGATGCACCTGCTCGCGGTGCGGGTCACCCACGGCCAGCGAGTCGGCCTTGGCGGCGAGCCGCTCGACGTACTCCTCGTAGAGGGAGGCGTGGACGAGGTGGCGGCCCGTCGTCATGCAGATCTGGCCCTGGTGGAAGAACGAGCCCCACGCGGCCGTGGAGATGACCGCGTCGATGTCGGCGTCCTCCAGGACGATCAGCGCCGAGTTGCCGCCCAACTCCAGGTGGGCGCGCTTGAGGAGACGGCCCGCCGCCTCGCCCACCGCGCGTCCGGCGGCGGTCGAGCCGGTGAAGGAGATCACCGGTACGTTCGGGTCGGCGACCAGCGCCTGACCCGCCTGCGGACCGCCGGGCAGGACGTGCAGCAGGCCCTCCGGGAGCCCCGCCTCGGCGAAGACGGCGGCGAGCGCGAGACCGCCGCAGACGGCGGTGCGCGGATCCGGCTTCAGGACGACGGCGTTGCCGAGTGCGAGCGCCGGGGCCACCGAGCGGATCGAGAGGATCAGCGGGGCGTTGAAGGGGGAGATCACGCCCACCACACCGACCGGGACGCGTCGGGTGTACGACAGGCGCGGCGCCTCGGAGGGGAGGATCTGGCCGCTGGGGCGGGAGGCGAGGGCGGCGGCCTCGTAGCACTCCTGGGCCGCGACGTGCAGTTCGAAGTCGGCCTTGCCCGGGATCGAGCCGGACTCGCGCACGAGCCATTCGCGCAGTTCGTCGGCGTGCGCGGCGAACAGGTCGCCGGCCTTGCGCAGCACGGCGGCGCGGACGAAGTGCGGCGCCTTCGCCCACTGCGCCTGGGCGGTGCGGGCGTCCCGCGCGGCCGTGGCGACGTCCTCGGCGGCGGCGAGCGTGACCGTGGCCAGCGTCTCGCCGGTGGCGGGTTCGATGACGGCGTACTCACCGCCCGCCAGGGTGCGGGACTGCCAGGTCTTGGGGTCGAGCAGCGGCATGTCGGCTCTCCGATCGTTCACTGTTCGCCACCGGGACTCACGGTTCACGGTCCCAGTGGCAGTCCCGTGTAGTTCGCGGCCAGTTCGGCGGCCGCGTGGCGGGATGCCGTGATCCGGCGCAGCCGGGCGAGCTGGATCCGGTGGTCGAAGACATCCCCATTTGGTTGAGCGTGCAACATCCTAGTCATGTCGTACGAGAAACGCGTGGCCTGCCACACCCGCTCGAGACACAAGTCCGAGTAGTGGTCCAAGAGTTGGGTCGACCCCGTGCGCTGCGACTCGATGAGTCCGCGGGCCAGCACCCGTACGTCGGAGACGGCGAGGTTGAGACCCTTGGCGCCGGTCGGCGGCACGATGTGCGCGGCGTCCCCGGCGAGGAAGAGCCGGCCGTGACTCATCGGCTCGTGGACGTGACTGCGCATCGGTGTGACCGACTTGGAGGTGATGGGGCCGCGCCCCAGGCGCCAGCCGCCGTCGACCGCGAAGCGCGCGGCGAGTTCGTCCCAGACGCGCTCGTCGGGCCAGTCGGCGACATCGGTACCGTTCGGGACCTGCAAGTACAGCCTGGACACGGTCGGCGAGCGCATGCTGTGCAGAGCGAAGCCGCCGGCACCGCGCGCGTAGATCAACTCCTTGCCGGAGGGCGGCACATCGGCGAGGATCCCGAGCCAGGAGTACGGGTAGTCGTGCGCGTACGTACGGCTCCCGTCGGCGGGGAAGGCGTTCCGGGAGATGCCGTGGTGACCGTCGCATCCCACCACATAGGCACAGCTCAGGGCCTGTTCGCGGCCCTCGTGCACAAAGCGTACGACCGGCGCGTCGCTCTCCGGGCGCTCGACCGCGAGGGCCTCGGCCTCGAACAACAGCGGTGGCCCGGCGGCGAGTTGGAGGGCGATCAGGTCCCTCACGATTTCCGTCTGGGCGTAGATCGTGACGGTGCGGCCGCCGGTGAGGGCGGGAAAGTCGATGTGGTGGCGCTCGCGGTCGAAGCGCAGCTCGATGCCGTGGTGGATCAGGCCCTCGGCGTCCAGACGGTCGCCGGCTCCGCAGGCGCGCAGGGCGTCGACCGTGCCCTGCTCCAGCATCCCGGCGCGCTGGCGGTACTCGACATGGGCGCGCGACCTGCTCTCCAGCACGGCGCAGTCGATGCCGTCGCGGTGCAGCAGCCGGGCCAGCAGGAGCCCGGCGGGGCCGCCGCCGATGATGCCGACCGTGGTCCGCATGGCGCCTCCCGTACCTGATCAGGCCGCATCCGGTCCGAACGAGCCGGATGCGGCCGGGGACCAGCTACAGCCTCTCTCAGGTCGAGTCGCGGTGCACCACCCGCGCACCCAGTACCTCGTGGCTCTCGGGCGCCGCGCCCGGTTCGCGCACCACCCGGTCGACCAGTTCCGCGAGGTCGCGCCCGGACGGCAGTTCGATGTGGACGGTGCTGAGGCGGGGCCGCAGCAGTCGCCCGAGCATGAGGTCGTCGGCGCCGATGACGGCCGTCTCGTCGGGGATGCCGACGCCCTCCTCCTGGAGGGCGCGCATCAGCAGCATGGCGTACTCGTCGTTGTAGGCGAACACGGCGTCCAGGCCGAGCGAGCGCCAGCGCGCCGACAGCCGGGCGGCGGCCCCCTCCTCGTACGCGAGCGGCAGCGCGGTCGCCGTGGCGTCGGTGCCGGCCAGGGACCGGCGTACGCCGTCGAGCCGGGACCTGGAGAAGATCTCCAGGCCGGGTTCCTCGGGCACCACGACACCGATCCGGCGGCGGCCGCGGGCCAGCAGGTGGACGCCCGCGCTGTGGCCGACCTTGTCGTGGTCCATGAGCAGCGCGTGCGCGCCCTCGACACGCTCGGGGCCGAGGGTGACGACGGCACGGGCGCCGGAGCGCTTGAGGACGGCCACACCCTGCGGGCCGAGGTCGCTGCCGGGCACCAGCACGGCGACCGGTCGCAGCTCCGCCCAGGCGCGGGCGGCGTCGTCGCCGTGCAGGCCGACACTGCCGTACTGCACGACCGTGTAATCCAGACGGCCCAGCGCCCACTGAAGTTCGTTGAGGAACTGGCTGTAGAGCGGTCCCACGGGCACGCTCGGCGTCGGCATCAGGACCATACGGCTGTGTCCGGCGCGCAGGGAGCGGGCGGCGGCGTGCGGAACGTACCCGAGTTCCTTGGCCGCCTCGTGGACGCGGCGGCGGGTGGGCTCGCTGATCCGGACGGCGCTGGTGTTGTTCAGTACGTAGGAGACGGTGGCCCGGGAGACGCCCGCCAGGCGTGCGACATCGGCACTCGTCGGCACGGGTCGTTGTGCGGGCGTCGGCGGGACGGGCTGCTTCGGTATCTGCACCATGACGTCTCGCATCCTTGCAGAAACCCCGGGCGCCCCTTCGCGCCGGGGGAACCTCGTGGGCCCGTCATGCCGGAACACCCGCTTCCGCGAGGGAACTTCCGCATCTCGTGCGGGATGGTCCCTGGTGCGGTTACCGTGCGGTAGACGACGTGCTCCGGAGGTGGTCACGTATGACTCACGACCGTGCCGCAGGTCTGGCGGAGTGTGCGCGCGCTCTCGCCCACGGGGAGGTGAGCGCACGCGAGCTGGTCGAGCGGGCGCTCACCCGCATCGAGGCGACGCAGCACTCCCTGAACGCCTTCCGGGTGGTGCGCGCCGAAGCTGCGCTCGCCGAGGCCGACGCGGCGGACAGGGAACTCTCCGCAGGAGTGCGCAGGCCGCTGCTCGGGGTGCCGGTGGCGGTGAAGGACGACATGGACGTGGCCGGCGAGCCGACCGCGTTCGGCTGCCGGGGTGTGTTCCCGCCCGAGGCCGAGGACGGGGAGGCGGTACGGCGGCTGCGCGCGGCCGGCGCGATCGTCATCGGCAAGACCAACACCTGCGAGCTCGGCCAGTGGCCGTTCACCGAGGGGCCCGCCTTCGGCGCGACCCGCAACCCCTGGCACGCCGAGCACACCCCGGCCACCCGACGGCGAGGGTTACTTACCGTAGCAGTTTGGCGACTTAGGGTTCAAACTTGTAGCCGAGGCCACGCACCGTGACCAGGTACCGCGGCG
>NZ_JBEYFS010000372.1:0-6989 GCF_040634475.1 Streptomyces sp. NPDC007095 | reverse complement strand
GAGGGCCTGTGCCCGGCACGCCGAGAGCACGCACCTGACGCCGCAGGGCCCGCCCTCCGGGCGGACGACGGGAATTTGACGACAGGACCTAGGCGCTGGCCAGGGTGAGCTTCACGGCGAAGCCCAGGAACAGGGCGCCCGCCGCGGTCGTGGCCCCCGCCGAGAGCCGCTTGCGCCGCCGGAAGGCCGCCGCCAGCTTCGTCCCGCTGAAGATCAGCGCGGTGAGGTACAGGAAGCTGGCGAGCTGGGCGAAGGCGCCGAGGACGACGAAGGAGAGGGCCGGGTAGGCGTAGCCCGGGTCCACGAACTGTACGAAGAAGGCGACGAAGAACAGGATCGCCTTCGGGTTGAACAGGCTGATCACCAGCGCCCGCCGGTAGGGCCGCTCCTCGGCGGCCGGCGCCGCGGCCACCTCGCTGTCCTCGGCCCGCTCGTGCCGGGTGCGCCACATGCCCCACGCGGCGCGCAGCATCCCGACCGCGAGCCACGTCAGATATCCGGCCCCGGCGTACTTCACGATCCCGAACAGCACGGCGTTGGCCTGCAGCAGCGAGGCGACTCCGGCCGCGGACAGGGTCATCAGCACGGTGTCCCCGCACCAGACACCCGCGGCGGCCGTGTATCCCGTGCGTACGCCCTTGCGGGCGGCGACGGACAGCACGTACAGCGAGTTCGGACCGGGAAGCAGAACGATCAGCACGAGTCCCGCGAGATAGGTCGGGAGGTCGATGACACCAAGCATGAGGTGGAGTGTCGCACGGGAATACGACACCGCACCTTCGGGTGTCGGTGGTCAGTCGCCGTCGAGGAGGGTGTCGACGGCGAGGTCGAGGCCGACACCGACGGAGTCGGGGACCGGAACGCTCTGACCGCGCTTGAAGCGCTGGGGGGCGTCGTACTTCCCGTCGACCGGGTCCTGGTAGAGGAGCACCTCGTCGTGCTTGCGGTCGACCACGATGTAGACCGGAATGTCGGCCTCCGCGTAACTCTCGACCTTGGGACCCAGGTCGTCGGACCAGTTCGAGGACGTCACTTCCATGACCAGGCGGAAGACGTTCGGGGCGTAGCAGTTCTTCTGGACCAGAGCGTCGCGGAAGTCCTCGTCGACGACCGAGAAGTCCGGGATCGCGTAGTCGTCAGGCAGCGCGGGCAGCCAGAGGCCGATGCCCTGGACATACCTGAGCCCGGCCTTCCGTGCCCCCGCCCCGTCGAACGCTACGACCAGCCAAGACAACGACAGTGCATGCGAGCCGTCCGGCGGCGGTGTCACAACGAGCCTCCCCTGGAGAATCTCCACGCGGTGCCCAGGCAGTGCACTGGAGAGCAGGTCGGCGGCTTCGCCCAACGTCAGCTCGTGTTGCATTACAGCCACGGCGTCCTCCTTTTCGGGGGGTCACTCTTCACGAGAGTAGCCGGGGGCGTGCGGTTTCCGCCCTCGATCACTCATACGAAGCAATTGCCCTGGTCAGAACGCATCCGACGGCACATACGCCCCCCAAACCCCCCGCAACGCGTTGCACACCTCGCCCACCGTCGCGCGGGCGCGCAGGGCGTCCTTCATGGGGTAGAGGACGTTGTCCGTACCCTCGGCCGCCTTCTTGAGGTGGGCGAGGGCCGCGTCCACCGCCGACTGGTCGCGCTCGGCGCGGAGTTTGGTGAGGCGTTCGGCCTGCTGCGCCTCGATGGCCGGGTCGACGCGGAGAGGCTCGTACGGCTCCTCCTCGTCGAGCTGGAAGCGGTTGACGCCGACCACGACCCGCTCACCGGAGTCGGTCTCCTGCGCGATCCGGTAGGCGCTGCGCTCGATCTCGCCCTTCTGGAAACCGTGCTCGATCGCGGACACCGCGCCGCCCAGTTCCTCGACCCGCGCCATCAGTTCGACCGTGGCCGCCTCGACGTCGTCGGTCATCTTCTCGATGACGTAGCTGCCGGCGAAGGGGTCGACCGTCGCCGTCACGTCCGTCTCGTACGCGAGGACCTGCTGCGTCCGCAGCGCCAGGCGCGCGCTCTTGTCCGTCGGGAGCGCGATCGCCTCGTCGAAGGAGTTGGTGTGGAGCGACTGTGTGCCGCCGAGGACCGCGCCCAGGCCCTGGACCGCGACGCGCACCAGGTTCACCTCCGGCTGCTGGGCGGTCAGCTGGACCCCGGCGGTCTGGGTGTGGAAACGGAGCATCAGCGACTTCGGGTTCTTCGCGCCGAACTCCTCGCGCATCACCCGCGCCCAGATGCGCCTGGCGGCGCGGAACTTGGCGACCTCCTCCAGGATCGTCGTGCGGGCGACGAAGAAGAAGGACAGGCGGGGGGCGAAGTCGTCGACGTCCATGCCGGCGGCCACGGCCGTGCGGACGTACTCGATGCCGTCGGCGAGGGTGAACGCGATCTCCTGCGCGGGCGAGGCACCCGCCTCGGCCATGTGGTAGCCCGAGATCGAGATCGTGTTCCACTTCGGGATCTCGGCCTTGCAGTACTTGAAGATGTCCGCGATCAGCCGCAGGGAGGGCTTGGGCGGGAAGATGTAGGTGCCGCGCGCGATGTACTCCTTGAGCACGTCGTTCTGGATCGTGCCCGTCAGCTGATCGGCCGGGACGCCCTGCTCCTCCCCCACCAGCTGGTACATGAGCAGGAGCAGCGCCGCGGGGGCGTTGATCGTCATCGACGTGGACACCTTGTCCAGCGGGATGCCGCCGAACAGGATCCGCATGTCCTCCACCGAGTCGATGGCCACGCCGACCTTGCCGACCTCACCGTGCGCGATCGGCGCGTCCGAGTCGTGGCCCATCTGGGTGGGCAGGTCGAAGGCGACCGACAGGCCCATCGTGCCGTTCGCGATCAGCTGCTTGTAGCGCGCGTTCGACTCCACGGCCGTGCCGAAGCCCGCGTACTGGCGCATCGTCCACGGGCGGCCCGTGTACATCGACGGGTAGACACCGCGGGTGAAGGGGTACGCGCCCGGCTCGCCCAGCTTCTCGGCCGGATCCCAGCCCTCCAGAACCTCGGGTCCATAGAGCGGTTCGATGGGCAGTCCGGACTCCGACTCGCGCGCCATTGCTGTGCCTCCCGCTGAAGTTACTTACTGGTAGGTCCGACCCTCGCCACGGACTGTAGCGGCGGCCGTGCGCGGGATGGAGAGGACCGCGCTGGGACCTTGCTCACAGGCTTCATCGCTCTCAGGCTTCATTGCTTCATTCCCCAGGATCGCGCGTCGTTCGCAACCGGGCGCGCCTGGGGAGCATCTCAGGGAACACGACGACGCACCGGGGGTTGGAATGCGTACGACTGGTATGGGGAGATCGCTGGCCGCCCTCGTGGCACTCGTCGCGGTGAGCGGCTGTACGGCCCAGGCCGTGGACGCGCACGGGAACGCGCGGGGGAAGACGCCGGGGAACACGCAGGGGAGCACGCAGGGCAAGACGCCGCCGTCCGCCTCGAAGACGGACCGTTCGGCCACGCCCGGGGACGACAAGCCGGGCGGCACGACGCCGTCCGCCGCCCCCAGGGTCCTCTGGTCCCGCGGCGACAAGGGGAACGACGTCCGTGAGGTGCAGGCCCGGCTGCATCAGCTCGCCTGGCTCATCCCGGCGCCGACGGGGACGTACGACACCCCGACGGTCACCGCGGTGAAGGGGTTCCAGGGCAAGCGCGGGCTGCCGCGGACCGGCGAGCTGGACGCCGTCACCTGGGAGCGGCTGCGGGGGATGACGCACAAGCCGGCCGCGTGGGAGCTGTACCCGTACGGCGGGCAGCCCGCCGCGCGGCCCGACCCGCGCTGTATGACGGGCCGGGTGCTGTGCGTCAGCAAGACGAGCCGCACCCTGCGCTGGATGATCGACGGGAAGACGGTCTCGGAGATGGACGTGCGGTTCGGCTCGCAGTACACGCCGACCCGCGAGGGGGTCTTCAGCGTCTACTTCAAATCGCGCTACCACGTGTCGACGATCTATCACACGTCCATGCCGTACGCGATGTTCTTCAGCGGCGGCCAGGCGGTCCACTACTCCCCCGACTTCGCGGCCCGCGGCTACTACGGCGCCTCGCACGGCTGCGTCAACGTACGGGACGAGGGGAAGATCGCGGCGCTGTTCGCACAGGTCCGAAACGGGGACAAGGTCGTCGTCTACTGGTGACGGCCGGCCCGGAGGGCGGAAGGGGTGAGGTGATGGGGCGCGGGCGGGACCGGGGGAACGTGTCCCGCCCGCGCCGATGTGCACCAGGCCTGGGTACGGGGGGAACCCCGGCTCAGTGCGACGGCCGATGACCAGTCGGCTCACCCAGTACTGCGTCGGCGCGGCCGAAAACGTCACACCCGGGCGGGAGAAAATTCCGAAGGAATGCGAAACCGCAGGTCAGAGGGCAGATGGCAGGGTTCTCGGAGTCCGGGTGGCTGAGAACACGCCCGGTCCGGATGGCTGAAAGCCTGCTCAGGAGGTGGGCAGCAGCGGCTGCTCAGGAGGTCGGCCGGCAGCGACTGCCGAGGGGGCCGGCAGCAGCGGCGCGACGACCGAGCGCGGGGACGGGGCGAGGATCCCGTCGCGGCCGTGGTGGCCTCCCTCGCCGCCCGAACCTGTGTGGCCTTCGCCGTCACCGCCATTGTCCCCGCCACCGGCGCCGCTGCCCGAGCCGTCGCCGGAACCGCCCCCGGCCCCCTGGCCGGAGCCGGAGTCCGAGCCCGTGGCGCCCTGCTGGTCCTGGTCGCCCCGGCCCTCACCCGCTGCGGCGCCCGTCTGGCCCAGGACGCCCGTGCAGTACTTCTTCACGCGCGGGCCGCCGCCCGCGGCGTCCACCAGGACACGTCTGCGGCCGGACTCCAGGCTCTTGCCGTCCAGCACGTCGCGGCAGTACGAGCGTGTCTTGGCCCACCACTCGCGGGCGCGGGCCGACCGCCCGGCGTCGGAGGAGTCGGGCTGTCCGCTCGGCGCGCCGGGCCCCTGGGCCTCGTCGTCGCCTGAGCCGGCACCGGCCGGCGCGCTCGTGGTGGCTCCCGGGACCGGCACCTCGGAACCATCGGTCTTCGACGCTCCGGGCGACGGCGACAGGGACGGCTGCCGCGGCGTCTGCGCCGCGGAAACCGTCGCGGCCGGGTTCGGCGAGTCGTCACGGAACGGAGTCGGCAGCACTCCGGTTCCGGCCGCGACGGCGACGCCGCCGATCATCCCCGCGGCCAGCGCGGCGACGATCCCGAGGCGCACCGGACGGCCCCGACGGGGGCCCCGCAGGGCCGGAGCCGGACGGCCCAGCCGGACGAGACCCGCGTCGGCGGAGTGGGCCGCGGCCCTCGGGCGCCCCCGGCGGCCGAGCTGGACCAACTCGCCGTTCCGGCCCGCGCGCACCTGTTGGAACGCGGCCAACGCGGCAGCCTCGCCGGGGAGTTCGGCGCTGGTCGGCGCGGGCTCGGGAGCCAGCGCACCGAGCACGTCGGCAAGCCGCTTGGCCCGGCCCTGGGTGTCGGCGTCGACGGCTTCCAGCGGCTCACCACGCAGCAGACGCTCCGCGGCGTCACGGTCCAGCCACTTGTCCTGCTCGTCGGCCATCACATGTCCTTCTGCGTCCGCGAACGCGTATGCGTCACACCCGCGGACGTCACCGCGCGTGTGCGCGACTCTCTTCGTGACTCTCTTTGTGGGGGGACGGCACCGAGGCCGCCGGCGGATTCCGGATCCGCGCCGAGCAGTTCCGCGAGCCGCTTGAGACCGCGGTGCGCCGCGGTGCGGACGGCTCCGGGCCGCTTGCCGAGGGTCTCGGCCGCGGTCTTGGCGTCGAGGCCGACGACCACGCGCAGTACCACGGCCTCCGCCTGGTCCTGCGGGAGTTGGGCGATCAGCGAGAGGGTGCTGTCGGTGGCCAGCGCCTCGATCGCCTCGCCCGCGGTGTCGGAATCACCGGCCTTCGCGGTCAGTTCCGTCTCGTCACCGCCGATCGCGGGGCGGCGCCCGCGCATGCGTATGTGGTCGAGAGCGCGGTTGCGGGCGATCCGGGCGGCCCAGCCTCGGAAGCGGTCCGCGTCGCCGCTGAACCTCTCCAGGTCACGGGCGATCTGCAACCAGGCCTCGGACGTGACGTCCTCCGCGTCCGGGTCGCCTACCAACGTCCGTACGTATCCGAGCAGCCGTGGGTGCACCGAGCGGTACACAGTCCGGAACGCGGTCTCGTCCCCGTCCTGCGCCGCAAGCACCGCGGCGGTCAGCTCCGCGTCGTCCCCCAGCACCGCGCGCCCTTCTGCGCCTAAGCCGGCGCCGCTTTCGCGGACCGGGTTGCTCGCCGTTGTGGTTCCTCAGTCGGTGGTTGCGGTCCTAGGCCCCTCACGGGTGCGGCTGTCCGTCCTCCGCACCCCGGCGCGAATGGCACGTTACGGCCTGAAACCGCTCCCCGTCCATGTTCGTACAGCATGCAACTAACTGGTGACACAGCGAGGTGTGACAGAAAACGCAGCCGCGGCGCTGTAGAGAGTACGGGCCGCCGCGCGGCCCGTGCCGCGCGACGGTCGGGGCCTCTCCTGTGGGGGGTGGCGGCCCCGGCCGTTGCCATCGGCGAGGACGGAAGGGCGTGCGTCGGACACATCGACGGACACTCGGGCCCACCGTTTCCCGGCTTCCCTGCTGTGTCCACTGCACGTCCCGGCCTTGTCTACCGCTTGCCCCTGGACTTGGTCGGCGTCGCCGCGACTGTCGCGTGCGGGCTCGGCGTGCCGTCCGGCTTCTTCGACTTCGCGGACCCGGTGTCGTCGCTCAACTGCTCTGCGCAGTACGCCGCGACCTTGTCCTCGCCGCCCGCAGCCTTGATGAGCCGCTGCCAGGCCGCCGAGTTCAGGGCGTTGCCCCGGCCCTTTACCGATGCGTACGCACGGCAGTGGGCCTCGGTGTCCTGGGCTCGCGTCGGGTGGCCGGAGGGGTCGGCCTGCGCTGAGGTGCCGGGGGCGGACGAGTCGGGAGCCTCGGGCGCATCCGGCTGCGCGGCCTGGGAGGCGGACCGGTCCGGGGCGCTGCTCGTCGGCC
>NZ_JBEYFS010000371.1:0-7007 GCF_040634475.1 Streptomyces sp. NPDC007095 | reverse complement strand
CAGTACGAGGGCCTGTGCCCGGCACGCCGAGAGCACGCACCTGACGCCGCAGGGCCCGCCCTCCGGGCGGACGACGGGAATTTGACGACAGGACCCAGGGTCGGGATGAGCAATCGCTCAGCCACGAGCCCCGGGGAGGGCACGGGATCACGCCGGTCGTCGACGCGTGGATGCAGCACCCCACACTGCGCCACTCCAACCACGAGATGTTCGAGTCGCTGCGCCGCTGGACCGGCATGGGGCTGCTGGAGGAGCCGCTTCCGGTGAAGATCACGGTGGCGGCGCTGGCGGCTGCCGACGTGGAGATCGGGCTGTCCGCGGCCTGGTACGGGCCACAGGGGCCGCTCATCGGCAACGACGAGGTCGCCGAGTTCGTCGCCCGGTCCGAGGGGCGGCTGCGCGGGGTCGCGGGCGTGGACCTGCCCAAGCCCGTCGCGGCCGTGCGGGAGCTGCGGCGAGCCGTCCAGGAGCTGGGTTTCGTGGCCCTCAGGATCGTGCCGTGGCTGTGGCAGCTGCCGCCCACCGACCGGCTCTACTACCCGTTGTACACCGCCTGCGTCGAGCTGGGCATCCCGTTCTGCACCCAGGTCGGACACACCGGACCGCTGCCTCCCTCCGAGACCGGCCGGCCGATCCCGTACATCGACCAGGTCGCGCTGGACTTCCCCGGACTGACCATCGTCTGCGGGCACATCGGCTACCCGTGGACCACGGAGATGATCTCGGTGGCCGACAAACACCCCGACGTTCACATCGACACCAGCGCCTACACCGCACGCCGCTACCCCACCGAACTGGTCGACTATCTGCGCGGCCGGGGACGGCGCAAGGTCCTCTTCGGCTCCAACTACCCCATGATCACGCCGAGTCAGGCCCTGGAGCACCTTTCCGACCTGCGTCTCGACGAGGAGACCACCGAGTTGTTCCTGTCGGGCAACGCCCGCCGCGTCTTCCGCCTCGGGGATCATTCGTAGATGCTGGGGCAAGGTACACGTTCGACCCCGAGGTGAGGGCAGCCCGTCGATGGCTTTGCAGATCAGCGCCACCAACCCTGAGCACCCCGCGCTCCTCCTCGAACTGCCCTGGCAGCTCCCGCTGGAAGAGTGGCCGGAGCACTACCTGGTCCCGCTGCCGCGTGGCATCTCGCGGCACGTGGTGCGCTACGCGCGCGCCGGCACCGAGGTCGTGGCCGTCAAGGAGCTGGCCGAGCGGCCCGCCCTGCGCGAGTACGAACTGCTGCGCAGCCTGGACAGGCTCTCCATCCCCGCCGTGGACCCGCTCGCCGTGGTCACCGGGCGCACCGACGGCGAGGGCGGTCCGCTGGAGCCCGTCCTCATCACCCGGCACCTGGGCGGCTCGATGCCGTACCGGTCCATGTTCGAGACGACCATGCGGCCCGCCACCATGCACCGCCTGATGGACGCGCTCGCGGTGCTGCTGGTGCGGCTGCATCTGGCGGGGTTCGCGTGGGGCGACTGCTCGCTGTCCAACACACTGTTCCGGCGCGACGCCGGAGCGTACGCGGCGTATCTCGTGGACGCCGAGACCGGGGAGCTGCACCCGCAACTGAGCAACGGGCAACGGGAGTACGACCTCGATCTCGCGCGTGTCAACATCAGTGGGGAGCTGCTGGACCTGGAGGCGGCCGGGGCCCTGCACCCCTCCGTCGACCCGATCGAGTTCGGCATGGAGATCTGCGCGCGCTACCAGAGCCTGTGGGAGGAACTGACCCGTACGTCCGTCTACCCGGCGGGCAAACACCACTACATCGACCGCCGGATCCGGCGCCTGAACGACCTCGGTTTCGACGTCGCCGAGATGCAGATCGCGCACTCCTCGAACGGGGACACGGTGACCTTCGTGCCCAAGGTCGTCGACGCCGGCCACCACCAGCGCCAGCTGCTGCGGCTGACCGGGCTCGACGCCGAGGAGAACCAGGCGCGACGGCTCCTGAACGACCTGGAGAGCTGGATGGCCACCCAGGACGACTACGCCCCCGGCGACCCCCTGGCCGCCCGCCCCGAGGTCCTCGCCCACCGCTGGGTGCGGGATGTGTTCCGGCCGACCGTTCGGGCGGTTCCGCTGGACCTGCGCGGCTCCATGGACCCGGCGGAGATCTACCACGAGCTGCTCGAACACCGCTGGTACCTGTCCGAGCAGGCCCAGCACGACATCGGCCTGGGCACCGCCGTGGAGGACTACGTCACCAACATCCTCCCCAAGATGCGGGAGTCCCTGCTGCCACCGGCGGATGCCCCCGCAAAGCCCGCGTGAAGCGATTCGAGAGCGAAGGCGACCGTTCATACATACGATTGAGAACAACACTGTTCTGCTCGGGGTGGGAGACGTATGGCACAGGCCGCCGCTACAGCGCGGACCGTCATTCTGACCGTGGATGACGATCCCGGGGTGTCGCGCGCCGTCGCGCGCGACCTCAGGCGCCGCTACGGCGAGTCGCACCGGATCGTGCGCGCGGAGTCCGGGGAGACCGCACTGGACGCACTCAAGGAGCTGAAGCTGCGGGGCGACCAGGTGGCGGTGATCCTCGCCGACTACCGGATGCCGCAGATGAACGGCATCGAGTTCCTGGAGCAGGCGCTCGATGTGTACCCCGGCGCACGCCGGGTGCTGCTGACCGCGTACGCGGACACGAACGCGGCGATCGACGCGATCAACGTGATCGATCTGGACCACTACCTGCTCAAGCCGTGGGATCCGCCGGAGGAGAAGCTCTACCCGGTCCTCGACGATCTCCTGGACGCCTGGCGGACCAGCGACTACCGGCCCGTGCCGACCTGCAAGGTGGTCGGGCACCGGTGGTCGGCGCGCTCCTCGGACGTACGCGAGTTCCTGGCCCGCAACCAGGTGCCGTACCGCTGGTACTCGTCCGACACACCGGAGGGGCAGCGGCTGCTGTCCGCGGCCGGTCAGGACGGGGATCGGCTGCCGCTGGTGATCACGCCGGACGGTACGCCGCTGGTCGAGCCCGAGGACCCGGACCTCGCGGCGCGAGTCGGCCTGGCCACGACGCCGACGTCGGAGTTCTACGACCTCGTCGTCATCGGCGGCGGTCCGGCCGGACTCGGAGCCGCCGTGTACGGCGCGTCCGAGGGGCTTCGGACCGTGCTCGTGGAGCGCTCGGCGACCGGCGGGCAGGCCGGGCAGAGCTCGCGCATCGAGAACTACCTCGGCTTCCCGGACGGGGTGTCCGGGGGCCAGCTCACCGACCGGGCGCGGCGGCAGGCGGCGAAGTTCGGTGCCGAGATCCTCACCGCGCGCGAGGTGACCGGCCTCGAGGTCACCGGAGCGTCCCGCACCATCCGTTTCTCGGACGGCTCGGCGATCTCCGCCCACGCGGTGATCCTGGCGACCGGCGTCTCGTACCGGCAGTTGCAGGCGCCCGGCCTGGCCGACCTCACGGGATGCGGCGTCTTCTACGGTTCGGCGCTGACCGAGGCGGCCGCCTGCCAGGGCCACGACGTGTACATCGTGGGCGGGGCGAACTCGGCCGGGCAGGCCGCCATGTACCTGTCGCGCGGCGCGAAGTCGGTCACCCTCCTCGTACGGGGAACGTCGTTGTCCGCCTCGATGTCGCACTATCTGATCCAGCAGATCGAGGAGGCGCCCAACATCACGGTGCGCACCTGCACGGTCGTCGACGCGGCGCACGGCACGGACCATCTGGAGCAGCTCACCCTGCGGGACGTGACGAGCGGGCACACCGAACTCGTCGACGCGCAGTGGATGTTCGTGTTCATCGGCGCGGCCCCGCTCACGGACTGGCTGGAGGGAACGGTGCTGCGGGACGAGCGCGGGTTCATCCCGGCGGGACCCGACATGACCATCGACGGGCAGCCGCCCAAGGGCTGGGAGCTGGACCGGCCGCCGTACCACCTGGAGACCAATATTCCCGGCGTGTTCGTGGCCGGGGACGCGCGTGCCGAGTCCGCGAAGCGGGTCGCTTCCGCAGTCGGAGAGGGAGCCATGGCCGTCATGCTCGTCCACCGTTATCTGGAGCAGTCATGAGCGGGCGGCCGATGCCGTGCGACATGGCGGAGCTGAGCACGCTGTTCCTGTTCGAGAAGCTGGACGCGGACCAGCTGAGCCGGCTGTGCCGGGAAGGCCGGGTGGAGGAGTTCGACCCCGGTCCCGTCTACACCGAGGGCGATCCGGCCACCTGCTTCTTCGTGCTTCTCGAAGGCACCCTGGTGATGTCGCGCCGGGTCGGGGGCGACGACGTGGAGACCACCCGCAGCTCCCAGCGCGGCGTGTACGCGGGGGCCACCCAGGCGTATGTGAGCAAGCCGGATCAGGCGCGCTACAGGGGCTCCCTGCGCGTCACCGTGCCCTCCCGGTTCTTCATCCTGCCCGCCGAGACCTTCTCCTCGATCATGCGGGACTGGTTCCCCATGGCCGTGCATCTGCTGGAAGGGCTGTTCTACGGCACCCAGAACACCCAGCGGGCCATCGGGCAGCGCGAGCGACTGCTGGCGCTCGGTTCGCTGTCGGCCGGGCTGACGCACGAGCTCAACAATCCGGCCGCGGCGGCGGTCCGGGCCACCTCCGCGCTGCGGGAGCGGGTCGCGAAGATGCGGCAGAAGCTCGGCGCGATCGCCGCGGGCCCCTACAAGCGGGACACTCTGGAAATCCTGGTCGAGATCCAGGAGCGCACCGCCGAGCAGGTCGCCAAGGCCACGCCGCTGAGCCCGCTGGAGGCCTCCGACCGGGAGGACGCGCTCGCCGACTGGCTGGACGACCACGACATCGCGGGCGGCTGGCAGCTCGCGCCGACGTTCGTGCAGGCGGGGCTCGACACGGACTGGCTGGACCAGGTCGCGGCGGCCGTGGACGAGGAGACGCTCCAGGGCGCGGTCCACTGGCTGAACTACACCGTGGAGACAGAGCTCCTCATGAACGAGATCGAGGACTCCACGACCCGTATCACGCACCTTGTGGACGCGGCCAAGCAGTACTCGCAGCTCGACCGCGCGCCGTATCAGGTCGTCGATGTCCACGAACTGCTGGGCAGCACGCTGATGATGCTCTCCGGGAAGATCGGTTCCGGCGTCAAGGTCGTCAAGGAGTTCGACCGTACGCTGCCGAAGATCCCCGCGTATCCGAGCGAGTTGAACCAGGTGTGGACGAACCTCGTCGACAACGCCGTCTCGGCGATGGATGGCGAGGGGACCCTGACCGTGCACACCGCACTCGACCACGACGATCTGCTCGTCGAGTTCCGCGACACCGGTCCCGGGGTACCGTCCGAGATCCGCGACCGCATCTTCGACCCGTTCTTCACCACCAAGCCGGTGGGTGAGGGCACCGGGCTCGGTCTGGACATCTCGTGGCGGATCGTCGTCAACAAGCACCACGGGAGTCTTCAGGTGCAGTCCGTCCCGGGCGACACCCGTTTTCAGGTACGCCTTCCCCTGACCGCCGCGGACACCGAGACACCCGAGGAGCCTTCATGAGTCTGCCCGCCGGAATCGACCCGAGCGTCCCGCCGAGCGGTACGGGGTGCGGGGACTGCGACGCCGTCGGCGGCTGGTGGTTCCACCTGCGTCGCTGTGCGCAGTGCGGCCACATCGGCTGTTGCGACGACTCGCCCGCCAAGCACGCCACCGCGCACGCGAAGAGTGCCGGCCATCCCATCATCCGCAGCTTCGAACCCGGCGAGGCCTGGTTCTGGAACTTCGACACGTCCGAGCTGTACGAGTCCGGCCCGGACCTCGCTCCCCCGGTGAGCCACCCCGAGGACCAGCCGACACCGGGTCCCGCGGGGCGGGTGCCGGCGAACTGGGCGAGCACGCTGGGCTGACCGCCGGCCCGTACCTTCAGCCCCGTGCCTTCAGCAACGTCAGCGCACGGAGTTGCCGTACATCTCGCCCAAGGGCTCGGCGAGGAGTTCGACGCGGGCGCCGTCGGGGTCGCGGAAGTAGAGCGAAGTTCCGCTCTCCTCCTCGTAGTCGACCCCGGCGGCGTCGAGCCGTTCGCGCAGCCGCTGCCAGGTGGTGGGGTCGACGGAGATGGCCAGGTGGTGCAGTCCGCCGAGCACCTCGGCGTAGGGGCCGAGGCCGAGGCCGGGGAAGTCGAAGAAGGCCAGCAGGTTGCCATTGCCGACGTCGAAGAAGAAGTGGGTGGAACCCTTGTAGTCGCGGTTCTCGATCACCTCGGTGAGCGGGAACTCCAGGATGCCCTGGTAGAACCGGACGGTCCGCTCGACGTCCGCGGAGAGCAGGGCCACGTGGTGCACTCCGCGCGCGGAGCTCGCCGGCCGGTCCGGGGCCAGATGCGTGTCGCGGATCCGCGTACGCTCCGCCTCGATCGTCGCGAGGTCCAGGGGCTCCAGCGCACTCATGGGAAACTCCGTCCGCCATTCAACCATTTTGACGTCACTCTAGACCTCGCGGCCGCACGTGGGCCACCGGTCGGTGGCGGTCACGGTGTCCTCGGTCGAGCGGGGGCTCTGTCGCGGCCACCGGAGTGCCAAGGCTGAACCCGCGCCACTGGTCACTCAGTGGCCCTCACCGTGTCCTGCCCGCCTCGGTTGTCGTGCTGGACCTCGCGTTGGAGATCGGCCACGCGATGGAGAGCCGTCTTGAAGGCTGCGTACTCCTGCTTGCCCAGCGCCTTCGCGTGGCGTTCCTCGATCGTGCGCATGATGGAGACGGCGGCCTCCATCTGGAGCGGCCCGCGTTCGGTGGGGCAGACCAGTTCGGCCCGGCGGTCCCGGGGATCGGGTTTGCGTTCGACGTAACCCAGAGGTCGTCGACGAGGGAGCCGATGACCTGCTTGTGCTGTCCGGAGACGCGGGCGAGTTCGCCGGCACGGATGCCGTCGGCACTCAGGTAGGCGAGAACGGCGCCGGCGCGGGGCCGGATGTCGTCGAACAGATCTCCGCGGCCTACCAGGCCTAGGCCCTGTCGTCAAATTCCCGTCTGCCCTGCGACGCCATGCACGCACTCTCACCGCACCAGGCACAGATCCAAGTACGTCCAGTACGAGGG
>NZ_JBEYFS010000370.1:0-7012 GCF_040634475.1 Streptomyces sp. NPDC007095 | reverse complement strand
CTCGTACTGGACGTACTTGGGCTTTCGGCCGGTGCGGCGAGAGTGCGTGCCGGGCGTCGCGACGGGGCGAACGTTGCCTGTTGCGGCACTAGGTGTGAAGGCGGCGGTGCGGCTCCGGGTCGGGCCTCAGGAGCCTTGGTCCGGGACGGCTGCGCTTCAGGAGCCTTGGTCCGGGACGGCCGGGCTTCGGAGGCCTTCGCTTCAGCGGCCTTCGTCTCGGGAGGCTCCGCTTCAGAAGCCGCTGCCGAAGTCTCCTCCTCCGCCGCCGCCGAAATCGCCGCCACCGCCGTCCCCGAAGCCGCCGCCGAAGTCGCCGGGGTCGAAGTCGGAGCCGGAGACGTCACCGCCGCCGTAGCCGCCGAAGTCTCCGTAACCGGAGCCGTAGTCGGACGCGTAGGAAGGAGTGGCCATCACGCTGCCGAGCAGGGTGCCGACGAGGAGACCGGGGAGGAGGCCACCGCCGAAGTAGCCGCCCGCCCAGGGGCCGTACGCCGGTCCGGCGTCCCAGTACGGGCGGCGGCCGTAGTCGGTGTCGACCTCGCGGACCGCCGGGGCGCGGCCGTCCGCCAGACGGGCCTGGTCCGCCGCGCAGACCGGGACCTCGCGGGGAGCGCCGCCTGCCGGGGTCCAGGTCGCGTCGGCGACCGACGGGCCGTGTCGCGGGTCGAAGAAGCAGGGGGCGCGGCGTTCGGGCAGAGGCTTGCCCTCACGACGGGCGGACAGGAGCGCGAGGGAGAAGCGGCCGTCCTCCAGGGACTGGGTGACGGCGCGTACGTCCTCCGGGCGGCGGGCCGCGGCCATGGACGACTTCGCCTGTTCATAGGCGTCGAGGGCGCGTTCGTAGTCGGCGCGCATCGCGTCGTCGGCGCCGGCCTCGGCGGGGTGGAAGTCGAGCCGGTCGAGTTCCTCGCCGAACGCGGTGATGTCCTCGTCGACGACCACGCGGAGTTTGTCCAGTGCTTCCTGTTGTTCCCGCTCTTTGCGGCGGCGGTTGCGGCGTACGAGGGTGTAGGCGCCCGCGCCGCCCGCCACGGCTACCGCGGCCACCGCGATGAGGGTGCCGGTGGAGACGCCGTTTCCGTCGGTCGAGCCCCAGCTCCTGGGGGCCGAGCCGTTGATGTTGGCTAGGGCGCGGTCCGTGAAGTTGTTCAGCTGGGTCTTCGTGGGTTCGCCCTGGACGCTGGTGACGAGGTTCTGGACAGCGGTGCGGGGCATGACCGCGGTGTCGGCGCGGGCGTCGAAGCGGGCGCCCAGTCTGATGGCGTACAGGCCTGTGATGCCGGTGTCGGTGCGGAGGTTCTGGAAGAGGTTCCGGGTGGGGAAGTCCGCGGGGAGGACGGCCACGAAGACGGGCTTGTTCGCGTTCTTGATCTTCTTGGCCAGGGTGTCGGCGTCTGTCTTGGAGAGTTGCGCGGAGGCTGCCGGGTCCACGTAGACGGGGCTCTTGCGGAGGGCTGCCGCCACTGCTCCCACGTCTGTGGCCGCGTGGGCGGGGGGTGCGGTGAGGGTGAGTGCCGTGAGGGCGGCGAGTGTCAGCGCGATCAGCAGTCCGGGGAGTCCTCGGATCAGTGCGGCCTTCATATCTCCGAAGCTACCTGAACGGGCGCAAAACTGGGCATTGGGGCCGATGGGGGCGGGGTGACCCGAGGGGTTCTCGCCCCCGCCGCCCGGCGCCCCTTCAGGGGCGCGGGGAACTGCGCGACCAGCCCCCACTCGCCCGCAGCCCGAAGGCCGCGCGGGCGGGTGGGGGCGGTGGGGTCATCCGGCTCGGTATGCCTCCAGGAGTTTCGTCAGTGCCTGGGTGTAGTGGGCGGTCAGCAGGAGGTGGTCGGCTTCCGCGAAGGGTTTGGCGAGTGCGGGGGTGATGGTTGAGCCCGCGCTCTGCTGGACCAGGAGGCGGGCCTTGGTGACCGCGGCGCGGCCCAGTCGCGCCGAGCCGGTTCGGTCCGCTGTCCGGGCGAGAAGGGTGAGGGCCTTGAGCGTGGCCTCGCCGCCCCCGGGGACCTTCGTGCGTGTGGTCAGGCCCCAGCCGTAGGGGAACTGGGGATCGTAGGACGCGTCGCCGACGTTGATCGGGAGTTGGCTCTCCGACTTGGGCCAGGTGACGGGGAGCTGGCCGGTGAAGGCGCGCTTGCCGTACAGCACATCCGCCACGCCGTCGCCCTCCGTGCCGGGCAGCCACGAGGCGACCAGGGCGTCGATCTCACCCAGGCGGTCGCCGATGAGTTGCGGGCGGCCCGAGACGATCAGGACCGCGCACTTCATGGCGGCGCACACCTTGTCCACGGCGGCCTGGTCGGCGGGGGTCAGGGCGAGGTCGTTGCCGTTGCCCACATCGCCGACGCCCTCCGCGTAGGGGGTCTCGCCCACGACGACCACACCCACGTCGTAGCCGGACGTCGGCGCCGAGGCGTCCTTCGAGTAGGTGACGTCACCGCCGGCGTTGCGCATGCCCTGCAGGATCGTCGTACCCTCCGTGTGCTTCCCGGACGCGCCCTGCCAGGTGATCGTCCAGCCGCCGGTCTGGTTGCCGAGGTCGTCGGCGTTCGAACCGGCCACGTACACCTTCTGGGACTTCTTCAGGGGCAGTACGCCGGCCGCGTTCTTCAGGAGGACCTGGGACTTGGCCGCCGCCTCGCGGGCGACCGCCCGGTGACCGGCGGAGCCGATCGCCGCCGCGCCGCTCGTATCCGCGTACGGCTTCTCGAAGAGGCCGAGTTTGAACTTCTGGGTGAGGATTCGGGACACGGCGTCGTTCACGCGTGCCTCGCTGACGCGACCCGCCCGTACCTCGTCGACCAGCGTCGTACGGAAGTCCTTGTAGGCGTACGGAACCATGATCATGTCCAGACCCGCGTTGATCGACGTACGGACGTCGGACGCGTAGTCGCCGGGGATCTGGTCGATGGCCTGCCAGTCGCTGATGACGAATCCGTCGAAGCCCATGCGGTCCTTGAGCACGCCGTTGATCATGTCCGCCCGGGCGTGCATCTTCACCGGGCCCCGGCCGTCGCCGAGGATGTCGAGGGAGGAGTAGGAGGGCATGACCGAGCCGATGCCACGGTCGACCGCCGTCTGGTACGGCGCCAGGTGGACGGCCTCCAACTGCTGCCGGGTGACCTTCGTGACACCTTGGTCGATGGTGTACGAGCCCGTCGTGGACGAGCCGTACTCCGTGCCCCCGTCGCCGACGAAGTGCTTGGCCGTGGCCAGTACCTTGTCGTTGTCCTTCAGATCCTTGCCGTTGGCGGCGCCCTGGAGGCCCTGGATCATCGTCTCCATGGACTCGACGAGCGCGGGGTCCTCGCCGAAGGACTCGTAGGAGCGGCCCCAGCGTTCGTCGCGGGTGACGCAGAGGCAGGGGGCGAAGTCCCAGGGGATGCCGGTGGCGCGCACCTCGGCCGCCGTCACGGAGCCCGTCCGCTCGGCCAGCCGGGGATCACGGGTCGCACCGATGCCGATGTTGTGCGGCATGATCGTCGCGCCGGTGAGGTTGTTGTGGCCGTGCACCGCGTCCACGCCGTAGATCAGCGGGATCTGGAACCGTGTCGCCTGCGCCCGGAGCTGGAAGGCGTCGATCATCTTCGCCCAGGCCTCGGGGGTGTTGGGCGTCGGGGTCGAGCCGCCGCCGGACAGGAGCGAGCCGAGGTCGTACGTGGCGATGTCGCCCTGCGCCGTGAGCGCGCCGCGTTCGGCCTGGGTCATCTGCCCGGCCTTCTCCTCCAGGGACATGCGGGAGACGAGGTCGGCGACCCGCTTCTTCACGGGCAGTTTCGGGTCCAGGTACGGCAGACCGTGGGCGTCTATGACGATCTGCGGGGTCTCGGCGGGGGCCTTCGCGCCGGTGACCGTGAGCTTCAGGGGGATCGTCTCGGCGGGTTCGGCGGACTTGTCGCGCAGCGTCGGGACCTGGATGGTGCGGGTGGCGCCGGAGGCCGTGCCCGCCGGGAAGGTGATCTCGCCCTTGACCGGTGTGTAGTCCTTGCCGGGCTCTGCGGTGCCGGCCGCGCTCTCGTAGGCGACGGTCACGGGTTCGTCGATCGGGGCGGCTCCGGTGGTGGCGACGGAGAGCTTCACCGTCGCCGTCGCTCCCTCCTTCACCGGGTGGACGGCGGAGTCGGTGGTGACGGAGGCGCGCAGGGACTGGTCGGCCTTGCCGTACAACTCGACGTCGTCCATGGCGAACCGGCCCTTGACGCCGACCGGGAGCGTGAGGGCGTACCCCCACATCTGGGTGAGGCCGAGTACCTGGTCGATGCCGCCGACGGGCTGGTAGTCCGTGCGGTAGGTGAAGTCGGTGAAGGGGATCTCGATCTGTTTCCAGCCGGTGAAGTCGTCGGTGAAGGACGTCGTCCACAGCTCGGAGGCCTCGCCGTTGGCGCCGCCGTCCTTGATCTCGAAGGCGACCTTCTTGGCGTTGTTCTGACCGTCCCACCAGAAACGGATGCCCTTGTGGGCCGACCAGTCGTGGGCCGGCTGGTCGAAGGCGAAGTCGTGGGTGAAGCCGCCGTAGCCGCTGATGTCGTAGGTGCCGGTGAGGACCTTGGTGCCCTCGGGGGCGTCGGTGCGGGTGGTCAGCGCGAGCGCGGGCGGGTCGTCGGCGTCGCCGCCCCAGGTGAACAGGCCCCCGGCGGGGGGATTGGCGAAGGGGACCTCGCCCTCGAAGCGGTCGACGGGGACGGGGGCCGGTTGGTCGGCCGTGGCCGCTCCGGCCGAAAGGAGCGGCAGCAGCCCCGTGAGCAAAGCGGCGGAGGCGAGCAAGGCGGTTCTTCGCATGGACCTTCCCTCGACTCTACGTAGTCCCTGGTGTTCCCTGACCGGGCGCCTGACGGCATCTCCCGTTGGTCTCTTACGACTTAGATCACGGCGTGAGTTAACTGGCGCCCCGGGAGGTCGTCAAGACTTCACGTCAGAACCGGTACACGGGCAATGTGCGGCCGGATCAGGGCAGTTGTTCTTTCATGCCCTGAACACGAGACCCCTTGACGTGAACCCGAAGCCGTCATTTACTCACGGCTCGCACGCCCCCTCCCCCACACCCAGAAGGGCGACGCGTCATGAGGAGATCCACTCGGGCGGTCCGGTTTCTTCTCGCCGGACTGCTCACCACCGCCGGGCTGACCGCCGTCACGGCGGCGCCCGCGCACGCCGCGGGCGAACCCGTCACGGCCTGGCTGACCACGACGGACGACGACGGCGGACGCCATGTCGTCCGCGGGCTGCAGGCCCAGACGCCGTTCGCCTTCCAGGCCGGTACCGGTGGCAGCGGCGAGAACATCACCGTCGACGAGAACACCCGCTACCAGACCTTCACGGGCGGCGGCGCGTCCTTCACCGACACCGCGGCCTGGCTGATGAACAGCAGCGGGGCGCTGTCCGGGGCCACCCGGGACGCGACGATGCGGAAACTGTTCTCGCCGACGGAGGGCATCGGGCTCTCGTTCCTGCGGAATCCGATGGGCGCGTCCGATCTCGCCCGGTACGGGTACACGTACGACGACGTGCCGGCCGGGCAGAGCGACCCGTCCCTCGCGTCGTTCTCGATCGCGCACGATCTGGCCGATGTGGTGCCGCTCACCAAGCAGGCGCTCCAGCTGAACCCCTCGCTCACCGTGATGGCCTCGCCGTGGACGGCGCCCGCCTGGATGAAGGACAGCGGGCAGCTCAACGGGGGCTGGCTGAAGGCGGAGGACTACGGGGCCTACGCCTCGTACTTCGTGAAGTACCTCCAGGCGTACCGGGACCAGGGGGTGCCGGTCTCCTACGTCACCGCGCAGAACGAGCCGACGTGCTGCTCGGGGTACCCGTCGATGAGCTGGAACGCATCGGGGCTCGCGTACTTCACGAAGAGTGAGCTGCTGCCGAAGCTGCAGGCCGCGGGGCTGTCCACGAAGGTGCTGGCGCACGACTGGAACTGGGACGTGTACGACTCGTACGCCGCCCAGACCGTCGACGACGCGGCCGTGCGCGCGCATCCGAACTTCGGGGGGATCGCCTGGCACGGGTACGGCGGGGACGTGGGCAAGCAGACGAGCGTGCACAACCAGTACCCGGGGGTGGACGCCTTCGGGACCGAGCACTCCGGTGGCACCTGGATCGCCAACCAGCAGCGCGAGGACATGCTCAACATCGTCGACTACACGCGGAACTGGGCGAAGTCGGTGACGAAGTGGTCGCTGGCCGTCGACCAGAACCGGGGGCCGCACAACGGGGGGTGCGGGACATGCTCCGGGCTGATCACCGTTCACAACGGGGACGGGGCGAGTGGGCAGGTCGACTACACGATCGAGTACTACACGATGGGGCAGTTGACGAAGTTCGTGCGGCCGGGGGCGCAGCGGGTGGCCTCTACGGCGAGTACGTCCGTGCCGAACGTGGCGTGGCGCAATCCTGACGGCTCCAAGGCGCTGATCGCCTACAACGACTCCTCGTCCGCGAAGACCGTGACCATCGACTGGGGCTCGCAGCACGCGACGTACTCGCTGCCGGGGAAGACGTCCGCGACGTTCACCTGGGCTGGGGAGCAGGTCGGTGGGGGTGGACAGACCGGGGCGTTCGTGGGGCTCGCGGGCAAGTGTCTCGATGTGGCCGGGGGGTCGTCGGCGAACGGTACGGCGGTTCAGCTGTACGACTGCAATGGCTCGGACGCCCAGCGGTGGACGGTGGCGGGGGACGGGTCGGTCCAGGCGCTGGGCAAGTGCCTCGACGTCACGTCCGCGTCCACGGCTGACGGGGCGAAGGTTCAGCTCTACGACTGCAATGGGACCGGGGCGCAGCGGTGGTCGTACAACGGGTCGACGGGTGACGTGGTCAACGCGGCGGCGGGGAAGTGTCTGGACGTGACGGACAACTCTGCGGTGAATGGGGCTCGGGCGCAGATCTGGTCCTGCACGGGGGCGGCCAATCAGAAGTGGGCGCCCGCGTTTCGCCGGCAACCCGGTCGTCGACGAGATCGGCGTCCGTTCCTACCTGGGCGCCCCGCTCATCGACCACACGGGCATCGCCCTCGGGA
>NZ_JBEYFS010000369.1:0-7113 GCF_040634475.1 Streptomyces sp. NPDC007095 | reverse complement strand
GGGTGATCCGAAAGTTTCGGCTACCTTGTGGCTGCACAGATGTTGATGCCTAAACAAGGCCTGCGTCGATGCCTCCTTCCCCGGTCTCGGTCGCCCGCTGGGCCCTGCTGCACCCCGCATCCCACGACCGGCCGCGGGTCAGTGCCGATCACCTGCTTCAGCGGGAGAGCAACCCGCTTTTCCGGGTCCGCTACGCCCATGCCCGCACCCGGGCCCTCACCCGCAACGCCGCCGCGCTCGGCTGCACCGGCGATCCCGGTGACGTACCCGGCGAGGGCACCGACGCGCTTGTCGGGGCCCTCGCCGGGTATCCGGCCGTGCTGACGCAGGCGGCCCTGCACCGCGCGCCCGACCGGCTCGCCCGGCACCTCGTCACCACCGCCGACGCCCTCCTCGCCTTCCAGCACACCGTGCTGCCGCTCGGCGACGAGAAACCCTCGGCCGCCCACCGTGCCCGGCTCGCGCTCGCCGAAGCCGCCGGGACGGTGCTGGCCGGCGGCCTGTCCCTGCTCGGCATCAGCGCCCCTGACTATCTGTGACCGTCTGTGAGAGAAAAATGAGCCGTTCCGCACACCCCGCCGGGCCCCGTCACGCCGATGTCCTCCCCGAGGGCCACTACAGCGCCCCGCCCGCCGACCTCAACGCTCTCGACCCCAAGGTCTGGGCGCACACCGTCAGCCGTACGGACGACGGCGTCGTCAGCGTCGGCGGGATGGAAGTCACCCGGCTCGCCGAGGAGTTCGGCACCCCCGCCTACTTCATCGACGAGGCCGACTTCCGCGAGCGCGCCCGCGCCTGGCGGACCGCCTTCGGGCACGACGCCGACGTCTTCTATGCCGGGAAGGCCTTCCTCTCGCGCGCCGTCGTGCGATGGCTGCACGAGGAGGGGCTCAACCTCGACGTGTGCTCCGGCGGTGAGCTCGCCACCGCCCTCTCCGCCGGGATGCCCGCCGACCGCATCGCCTTCCACGGCAACAACAAGTCCGAGGAGGAGATCGCCACCGCCGTCGAGGCCGGGGTCGGGCGGATCGTTCTCGACTCCTTCCAGGAGATCGTCCGCGTCGCCCACATCGCGCATTCCCTCGGCAAGCGGCAGCGGGTGCAGATCCGCGTGACCGTGGGGGTCGAGGCGCATACCCACGAGTTCATCGCCACCGCACACGAGGACCAGAAGTTCGGGGTCGCGCTGGCCGACGGGCAGGCCGCGGAGGCGGTGCGGCGTGCGCTCGCGCTCGACGGGCTCGAGCTTGTGGGGATCCACTCGCACATCGGTTCGCAGATCTTCGACATGGCCGGGTTCGAGGTCGCCGCCCGGCGCGTGGTGTCGCTGCTGGCCGCCGTTCGTGACGAGCACGGGGTCGAGCTGCCCGAGATCGACCTCGGTGGTGGCCTCGGCATCGCGTACACGAGTGACGACGATCCCCGCGAGCCGCACGAGATCGCGAAGGCGCTGGGCGAGATCGTCACGCGGGAGTGCGAGGCCGCGAAGCTGCGGACGCCCCGGATCTCGGTCGAGCCGGGGCGGGCCATCGTCGGGCCCACCGCCTTCACGCTCTACGAGGTCGGCACCATCAAGCCGCTCGACGGGCTGCGGACGTACGTCTCCGTCGACGGGGGGATGTCCGACAACATCAGGACCGCGCTGTACGACGCCGAGTACAGCGTCGCTCTCGTATCGCGCACCTCCGACGCCGAGCCCATGCTCGTCCGTGTCGTCGGCAAGCACTGTGAGAGTGGCGACATCGTGGTCAAGGACGCCTTCCTGCCCTCGGACCTGGCCCCCGGCGACCTCATCGCCGTACCCGCCACGGGTGCCTACTGCCGCTCCATGGCCAGCAACTACAACCACGCCCTGCGCCCGCCGGTCGTCGCCGTGCGCGACGGCGGGGCCCGGGTGATCGTCCGCCGGGAGACGGAGGAGGACCTGCTGCGTCTCGACGTCGGGTGACCGGCCGATCGGGTCGGAACGACCGGCTGGTCACCCCCGGAAACGACCGGCTGGTCACCCCCGGGAACGACCGGCTGGTCACCCCCGGGAACGACCGGCTGGTCACCCCCGGGAACGACCGGCTTGTCACCCCCGGCAACGACCGGTTGGTCACCCCCGGAAACGACCGGCTTGCCACCCGCGGAATGGCCCGCTGGTCTCCCCCGGGAACGACCGGCTGAACGAGGTCGGAACGACCGGCAGATCGAGGTCGGAATGACCGGCTGAACGAGGTCGGAACGACCGGCAGATCGAGGTCGGAATGACCGGCTGAACGAGGTCGGAATGACCGGCTGAACGAGGTCGGACGGCCGGTCGGCCCGGGTGGAAGATCTCCTGCCGCCGGCTGTCAGAAATATGAAATAGATGTCTCACGATCCGGACCAGGGATAGAAACTCCCGTCCGGTGAGTGAGACTGGTCCAACCGTAGACGGTATGAGGAAACGAGGTCGGATGATGCGTACGCGTCCGCTGAAGGTGGCGCTGCTGGGCTGTGGGGTTGTCGGCTCAGAGGTGGCGCGCATCATGACGACGCACGCCGACGACCTCGCGGCCAGGATCGGGGCCCCCGTCGAGCTGGCGGGCGTGGCCGTCCGCCGGCCCTCCAAGGTGCGCGAGGGCATCGACCCCGAGCTCGTCACCACCGACGCCACCGCCCTCGTCAAACGCGGGGACATCGACGTCGTCGTCGAGGTCATCGGCGGTATCGAGCCCGCCCGCTCCCTCATCACCACCGCCTTCGAGCACGGCGCCTCCGTGGTCTCCGCGAACAAGGCACTCCTCGCCCAGGAGGGTGCGGCCCTGCACGCGGCGGCGGAGGCGCACAACCGGGACCTCTACTACGAGGCCGCCGTCGCCGGCGCCATCCCGCTGATCCGGCCGCTGCGCGAGTCCCTCGCCGGTGACAAGATCAACCGCGTGATGGGGATCGTCAACGGGACGACGAACTTCATCCTCGACAAGATGGACTCCACCGGGGCCGGCTATCAGGAAGCCCTCGACGAGGCCACCGCGCTCGGGTACGCCGAAGCCGACCCGACCGCCGACGTCGAGGCGTTCGACGCGGCCGCCAAGGCCGCCATCCTCGCCGGAATCGCCTTCCACACGCGTGTGCGCCTCGACGACGTGTACCGCGAGGGCATGACCGAGGTCACCGCCGCCGACTTCGCCTCGGCGAAGGAGATGGGCTGCACCATCAAGCTGCTCGCCATCTGTGAGCGGGCGGCGGACGGGGGATCGGTGACGGCGCGCGTGCATCCGGCGATGATTCCGCTGAGCCACCCCCTCGCCTCCGTGCGCGGCGCGTACAACGCGGTGTTCGTCGAGTCGGATGCCGCCGGGCAGCTCATGTTCTACGGGCCGGGCGCCGGCGGCGCCCCGACCGCGTCCGCCGTGCTCGGCGACCTCGTCGCCGTCTGCCGCAACAAGCTCAGCGGCGCGACCGGGCCCGGCGACTCCGCGTACACCCAGCTGCCCGTCTCGCCCATGGGTGAGGTCGTGACGCGGTACCACATCAGCCTCGACGTGGCGGACAAACCGGGTGTTCTCGCCCAGGTGGCCACCGTTTTCGCCGAGCACGGCGTATCGATCGATACGGTGCGCCAGCAGGGCAAGGACGGCGAGGCCTCTCTCGTCGTCGTCACCCACCGAGCGTCCGACGCGTCCCTGAACGGGACCGTGGAGGCGCTGCGCAGCCTCGACACCGTGCGGGGTGTCGCCAGCATCATGCGGGTTGAAGGAGAGTAACCAGCAATGACCCACCAGTGGCGCGGAATCATCGAGGAGTACCGGGACCGGCTTCCGGTGTCCGACAGCACGCCGGTCGTGACGCTCCGTGAGGGCGGTACGCCGCTCGTGCCCGCGCAGGTGCTCTCCGAGCGCACGGGCTGCGAGGTCCACCTGAAGGTGGAGGGCGCCAACCCCACCGGGTCCTTCAAGGACCGCGGTATGACCATGGCCATCACCCGGGCCAAGGAGGAGGGCGCGAAGGCTGTCATCTGCGCCTCCACCGGCAATACGTCCGCCTCCGCCGCCGCGTACGCCGTGCGTGCGGGCATGGTGTGTGCCGTGCTCGTCCCGCAGGGCAAGATCGCCATCGGCAAGATGGGCCAGGCCCTCGTGCACGGCGCGAAGATCCTCCAGGTCGACGGCAACTTCGACGACTGCCTGACGCTCGCGCGCTCGCTGTCCGACAACTACCCTGTGGCGCTGGTCAATTCGGTCAACCCGGTGCGCATCGAGGGCCAGAAGACCGCCGCCTTCGAGATCGTGGACATGCTCGGCGACGCGCCCGACATCCACGTCCTGCCGGTGGGCAACGCGGGCAACATCACCGCGTACTGGAAGGGCTACACGGAGTACGCCGCCGACGGCATCGCCGGGCGCACCCCGCGCATGTGGGGATTCCAGGCCTCCGGTTCCGCGCCCATCGTGCGCGGCGAGGTCGTCAAGGACCCGTCGACGATCGCCACCGCGATCCGCATCGGCAACCCGGCCTCGTGGAAGTTCGCACTGGCCGCGCGGGACGAGTCGGAGGGCCTCATCGACGAGGTGACGGACCGTGAGATTCTGCGCGCCTACCGGCTGTTGGCCGCGCAGGAGGGCGTCTTCGTCGAGCCCGCGTCCGCCGCGTCGGTCGCCGGTCTGCTGAAGGCCGCCGAGCAGGGCAAGGTCGACCCCGGTCAGCGGATCGTCTGCACGGTCACCGGAAACGGGCTCAAGGATCCGGACTGGGCCGTTGCGGGCGCCCCGCAGCCGGTCACCGTTCCTGTGGACGCGGCCACGGCGGCGGAGCGGCTCGGACTGGCGTAAGGCAAAAAGGCCGTGAGGCAAAGGGCTCGGGCCGGCGGACGGCGGGTGGGCGGAGTGGCGTAAAGCCGCCTGGCGCACATCCGCCAGAAGCCGTCGGGGCCTGTCAGGGGCCATCAGTGGCAGGCGGATTTCGCCAGAAGTTGGCGAAATCCGGCCGCCGCCAGGGCCACCCCTGACGCAACCCGACAGGGGGTGCACGGGGGGCTTACGACACGCATCGTGCGCCTCCTGTGCGCCCTATGTCGCCACAGAACCTTCCTTCGATAGGCTGTACCGAACCCGCCCGCCGCATATGCCGCGGTGCCGCGCCGTCAGTGCAGTCAGTGCAGTCAGGGCAGCCACTGCGGTCTCCGGGTCTTCCGTACGTATCGCAGTCCCTCTCGCAGTTCATCCGAGTTCATCCGAAGCACGTAGTTCCTCTCGCAGCACATCGAAAATCTCGTACATCACGCAGCTCAAGGAGAGTCATCGAGCGATGGCCGGTCCAGCGTTCCGCGCCGCCGCCGTCCGGGTGCGCGTCCCCGCCACCAGCGCCAACCTCGGGCCGGGCTTCGACGCCTTCGGCCTGTCACTGGGGCTGTACGACGACGTGGTCGTCCGGGTGGCCGACTCCGGGCTGCACATCGACATCGCAGGTGAGGGCAGCGAGACGCTGCCCCGCGACGAGAATCACCTCCTCGTACGCTCCCTGCGCACCGCCTTCGATCTGCTGGGCGGACAACCGCGCGGCCTCGAGATCGTCTGCGCCAATCGCATTCCGCACGGGCGGGGCCTCGGCTCTTCCTCGGCCGCCATCTGCGCCGGAATCGTCGCCGCGCGCGCCGTGACCATAGGCGGCGACAGCAAACTCGACGACACCGCGCTTCTTGAGCTCGCCACCGAGATCGAGGGCCATCCCGACAATGTCGCGGCCTGTCTGCTCGGTGGTTTCACGCTCTCCTGGATGGAGGCCGGAGCCGCGCGGGCGATCAGGATGGACCCTGCCGATTCCATCGTTCCGGTGGTTTTCGTTCCCGGAAAGCCGGTCCTCACCGAGACCGCGCGCGGCCTGCTGCCGCGCACCGTTCCGCACGTCGACGCCGCCGCCAACGCGGGCCGGGCCGCACTGCTCGTCGAGGCCCTCAGCCGGCGCCCCGAGCTGCTGCTGCCCGCCACCGAGGACCGGCTGCACCAGGAGTACCGCGCCCCGGCCATGCCGGAGAGCGCGGCGCTGGTGGAGCGGCTTCGGGCCGACGGCATCCCCGCGGTGATCTCCGGCGCGGGCCCCACCGTCCTCGCGCTGGCCGACGAGGAATCCGCCGACAAGGTCGCTCATCTCGCAGGTCAGGGCTGGGCCGCCAATCGGCTGGACCTCGACGAAGCGGGAGCGTGCGTCCTTCCGCTCGCCCCGGCGGGCGTCCATTAAAAGCGCGCGGTTGCCGGATTTGGAGAGGGGGAATGTTTGTTGGATCCGGTAGTGTTAACCTCAAGTCTGCACCCGACCCCACCATGGCGAGGTGCTTCGTGTCCCCGTCCGGGACAACCATTCTTCCGGGAGCCTCCCAAACTGCTTTGTGCCATGCATTGGGTGCTATGCGCTGAGCAGTGCTGAGCACGCTCCGGAACCGGCGTGACCGTGCCGATGACACCGCAATTCAGTGCCACGGCTCCGGAATCGTCATCATCAGATATGTCTTCCGCCTCTTTGGCGGACCACCGCCCCGGCACGGTCCACACAGCAAGGACCAATGCCGGACAGCACAACCGGTCGCCGAGCCAGACAGGCCGACGTCCGCTCCAGGGAAGGACCCTTCGTGAGCGACACCACCGATCTGATGGGCGCACGTGTCGAGGAGACCGCTGCCGCGCCCGCCACGGACGCCTCTGCCGCGCCTGCCTCCGGTGCCGGCTCCCGGCGGCGCCGCGGTACCGGCCTCGAGGGCATGGTGCTGGCCGAGCTGCAGCAGGTCGCGTCCGGCCTCGGTATCAGGGGCACCGCGCGGATGCGCAAGAGCCAGCTGATCGAGGTCATCAAGGAGGCGCAGGCGGGCGGGGGTGCCCCGGCCAAGGCCGAGGCCGCCACCGAGACCAAGCCGAAGCGCCGGGCCACCTCCAAGGCCCGTACCGGCGACGACGCCGCTCCGGCCGCCGAGAAGAAGGCCGCCGAGAAGCCCGCAGCCGAGAAGGCCGTGGCCCAGCAGCAGATCGAGATCCCCGGCCAGCCGGCCAGCGACGACGCCCCCGCGGGTGAGCGCCGCCGTCGTCGTGCCGTGGCCGAGGCCGGCAGCCCCGAGACGGTCACCGCCGAGGCGAAGAGCGAGCCGAAGGCCGCCGT
>NZ_JBEYFS010000368.1:0-7183 GCF_040634475.1 Streptomyces sp. NPDC007095 | reverse complement strand
CGTCACCGAAGCTATGGATCACGGCGCTCCTCGGCCGATCCCGCAGCCCGCCCAGTTCGAGGTACAGCAGGCTGTACTCCTCGGCCCCCGAGCTGACGGCGAACGGGCCTCCGATATGAGGTCCTTCGCGACGAGGGGAGGGCGTATGGCCATCGACCAGGACGCCGCGGCCGGTGACGGGAGTACGGGGCTCAAGGACAACGTCGTACCGGCCCTGAGCGCCGCCGGCGCCGCGATCGCGCAGCTCGCATCCGGACTCAGTACCGTTTTTCTGGCTGTGCTCGTGCTGCTCGGCGTCGTCCTGCTGATCTCCGCCGTGCGCGACAGCGCCTTTCCGCCGTACTGGAAGTTCATGCCCACGGACGCCACCGCCTCGTCCGTGGGGATCGGCAGCGCGCACACCTGGCCGGACGCCCTCGCCGTCGCCCTGCTCGGCGTGGGTTGGACCGCCATCATGTTCGGGCTCGCCCCCGGCATGGCACGCCCGTTCCAGGGATTCCTGGAGCAGGTCCTCCGCTGCTTCGCGGTTTCCCGTCAAGACGAGGGCGCCACGGAACAGGGCGGCCGACCGGGCGGCGACGAAAGAGGGAAAGTCCATGTCCAGCGACTCGCTCCCGCCGCGCTCGGCGCCCAGCTTCCACTCGGTTGCCAGATCCACACGCTCCTCCCTTCCTGTCACCCCTCCACGACGGGGAAGCCCCCTCATCTGCTGCACGGCCTTCATGTCGCTGTTCCTTCCGTGACCGGCTGTGGTGGACCCGATGCTGGACCCCGCGCGCGACATCGCGGTCGTTCTCCTCTTCCTGGGTCTGGCAGACCCACCCTTGCGGGCCGCACCGACGGCATACTGGCGCCGTGACCGACTCCTCCCACGCCATGAGCGACGATCCCCGGCGAGAACTCGCCGAGTTCCTGCGCACCCGTCGAACACGGCTGCAGCCAAAGGATGTTGGACTGGAGCCCGGCCCGAGGCGGCGTGTCGCCGGGCTGCGGCGCGAGGAGTTGGCCCTGCTGGCGGGGGTGAGTTCGGACTACTACCAGCGCATGGAGCAGGGACGCGACGTCCGGCCCTCCGAACAGGTCCTGGACGCCCTCGCGCACGCCCTGAACTTCTCCGCCGAGGAGACCCGGCATCTGCACAGCCTCGCCGCCGCCGCACGTAATCCGGCCCGCCCGCCGCGTCCGTACGAGCTGGAGGAGGTACCGGACACCACGCTACGACTCCTGCGCGGCATGACCTCGCCCGCTCTGGTCGTCGGGCGTTTCCTGGACGTGCTGGCCTGGAACCCGCTCGGCCGTGCCCTGCTGGGCGAGTTCACCCGACAGCCGCAGAAGGAGCGCAACCTGCTGGCTCTGTTCCTGCACCCGGAGGCCGACCGTGCCTGCCCGAACCGGGCGGCCACCGTCGCCGAACTGATCGGGATGCTGCGAACCCAGGTCGCCGCCGATCCCGGCCACCCGCGCGCCGTCGAGCTGGTGGGTGAACTCGCCGTCCGCAGCGACGAGTTCGCGGCCGTGTGGGCCCTCCACGACGTCGAGGAACCCACCCGCGGCCAGATGCGCCTCAACCATCCTCAGGTCGGCGAACTGAACCTGGACTGGGACGCCTACCCGATACCGGGCAACCCCGGCCCCGTGCTCATGGTCTGCACCGCCGCTGAAGGCAGCTCCGACGCCGAACGACTCCAACAGCTCGCCGCACTGCCGGGCGCCCCTTGATCCACTGGGCGGTGTCAGAGGCCATTGAGATGCCCAGGTGAGTGGCCGTTGGTGTCCAGGCTGATGGCCATGAGAAGCCCAGCCGTGTGGCCAGTGGTGTTCCCGTCTGGAGGTCAGTTCAAGGGGACCACTCCCTTCCCAGCGAGGGCCTCGGCGAGGCGATGAGAGTCGCCCGTGGTGGTCACGAGGTGAGCGTGGTGCATGAGGCGGTCGGTGCTCGCGCCCGCGAGGGTCTTCGGCATGATCGTGTCGAAGCCCGAAGGGTGGATGTTGCTGGTCACCGCGATGGACCGGCGCTCATAGGCGGCATCGATGATCCTGTAGAATGCTTCGGCGGCGTCCTCCCCGACGGGCAGCAGGCCAATGTCATCAATGACGATCAAATCGGCCCGACAGATCCGGGCAACGGTCCGTGCGGTGGACCCGTCGACCTTCGACTTCCCGATCGCGGTGCTGAGCGTCTCCAGGGTGAACCAGGACACTCGCATGTCCTTCTCGATCGCGGCCTGGGCGAGTCCCTCGGTGAAGTGGCTTTTCCCTGTCCCGCTTGGGCCGGCGATCACCAAGTTCTCGGCACGGCCGATCCATTCCAGGGTGGTCAGGGAGTTCTGGGTGGGTTCGGGGATGGTGGAGTCCTCGGCTCGCCAGGAGCCCAGGGTCTTGCCGGTGGGGAAGTTCGCCGAGTGGCGCCGCAGGCGCCGGGTGGCGGCGTCGCGGCCGGTGACCTCCTCGGCTATCAGCAGCCGCAGAACCTCGGCGGGATCCCAGCGTTGAGCGCGGGCGGTGGCCAGAACGTCGGGAGCCGCCTTGCGCATATAGGGCAGGCGCATGCGGCGCATGAGCTTGTCGAGTTCCTCGGGGATCGCGGGCGGGTTGGGAAAGCTCATGGGGGTGCCGTTCTCTGGAGTGACGTGTCGTCAAAATGCGTTGGCGGGTGGCGTATGGGGTCAGCGGCCCAGGGCCTGCCAGCCACTTGTTCCGTTCTGGACGGAGTGGGCCTCGTCCGCGCGGACAACCTCGCCGGCGGGCTTGCTGTCCGCGATGTGTCCCAGGATCGAGAGGAGGTCGTCGTCGGCGAAGCGCCCGGCCGTGGCCGCAAGGCCCAGGGCCTGGTCGACTCTGTCGTTGCCCATGACGGTGGCCAGCTCGACCGCGCGGGCCATCTTGGCGCGGATGCGGACCGCGCCGGCGGGTCCGGCTTCCTTGAGCCAGCGCCCGGCCCGGGGCCGATGCCCACGAACGCGATCTCCGCTTCCGAGCGGGGCCGCAGCCTGGGCTGGTGGATGCTGCGGCCGTCGGGATGGTCGGGGTAGTGCTCGTCGACGATTCTCGGAACACCCGGGGTGGAAAGTTCGTGGCGCCAAATCTCTGAAAGATCACCGGAGTTGGTGCGGGCGGTGATGGACAGTTCCTCGCCGACCACCCGGCACCACACCTTGGCACCGGTATAGCCCGGCGGGGTCGAGTAGCGCACCGAGTTGAAACTGATCGTGCGGTCCGAGCCGACCAGCCTCTCCTCGCCCAGCGCGAGCGCGAGCGGCTCGATGGGCAGGATATGCAGGGTGGTGCGTTCGATGTCGAGGCGGTTCGCGGGTATCTGCCCGGTCGCCCGGTGACGACGGGAGTTCACCGCATCGCACCAGGTCAGGCAGGCAGCGGCGAGCTCGGCGAACGAATCGTAGGCGGGCAACAGGTTCGCGCTGGTGGGCACCAGATCTCCCTTCGCGATACGAACCGTCGCCTCCGCGCCGCCCTTCGATTCGGGGTCGTAGGGCACGCAACTGACCACCTGGCAGCCGTAATGCCGGCCCGCGGCGACCATCTGCGGATGACGTACCGGGATCCCGGCGATGTGCTCGACGGTCACCGTCTTCGCATTGTCGGTCAGCACATACGTCGGTGCTCCGCCGATCCGCCGTAGCGTGGTGTCCAGGCAAGCCACCAGCGTGCCCAACGTGCAGTCCCAGACCGGGATCACGACCCGGAACCGCGACCAGGACAGCCATGCGCAGAACAGCCAGGTTCGCCGACCGCCGATCCGCGGACCCTCGCCCCAGTCGAACTGCAGCCACCGGCCCGGCTCGGGAATCCACGGCCGGTACGTCCGGCGCTTACCCGCCTTCCACGCGGACTTCGCTGCGTTCACCGCCCGCCTCGTCGAGCGTTCGCTGCCCCGGTAGCCCATCTTCACGAGCTTCTCGTGGACCACATCGGCGCGGATCGTCGCCTTCGACTGCTCGACCCACTCCTCGACCTTCTCCAGGAACGCATCGATCATCTTCGGCCGTGGCTCTCGCTCATAGGGATTGCGCCCGCCGTCGCGGGCCTCGACATACCGCTTGACCGTCTTCGGGTCGTGCCCCGTCAAGGTCGCCGCCGACCAGACCGTCCCGGTCAGGTCGTACGCCTCCAGGATTTCCATGATCTCTTTGTCGGACTTCGTCACATGCCCTCGAGGCTTCACAGATTCGCGATCACTTCTGCGTGATCATGAGCACCGTTGTGGGTCTGCCGCGTGGACGCCGGTGTCCACGCGGCAGACCCGCAACCGTTAGAGCAGGGCGTCGCCGCGCATGCCCTTGCACGGTGCTGCACCATCCGTGTGGTGTCAGTTGAAGTCGGCGCGGTGCTCCTCGCACCACTGGCGGAACGTGCGCGGGGCGGTGCCGGTCAGGTTCTGCACGTCGTCGGCGAGGAAGCCGGAGCGTCCGGCGCGGAACAGTTCGTGCAGGTTCTGCAGGCCGCGCGCCTGTCCTTCGGGGGTGCCGCGCTCGATGCTGGTTTGGGCGAACTGCTCCGGGGTGACGGACACGAACTCGATGTCGCGGCCCAGGACGTCGGCGAGGATCTCGACCTGCTCCTTGGCGCTGAGCGCCTCGGGGCCGTTGAGGATGTAGCCGTGGCCTTCGTGGCCGCTCTCGGTCAGGACAGTGGCGGCGACGCGGGCGATATCGTAGGGGTCGATCGGGCAGGTCAGGCCCGGGTCCGTCGGGTCGTAGACCTTGCCCTCACTGGTGATGCTGTCCTTCCACCACTGTGCGTTGGTGGACAGGGTGTTGGGCCGCAGGTAGGTGATCGCGATCCCCGAGTTGCGGAGCACGTCGTCGCGGGTGTTGATCATTTCGCCGATGACCGGCCGGGGATGCACGACGGTACCGATCGAGGACAGCACCACGATCCGGTTCACCCCGCCCGCTTTGGCGGCGTCCACAACTTTCTGCGCCTGGGCGGGCAGCGGGGCGGCCTGCATGAAGAAGACGACGTCCGCCCCCTCGGCCGCCTTGTTGAGAGCTGCGGTGTCATCGAGGTCGCCGATGGCGATCTCGGCCGCGTCCGGCAGCATGCTGGCCTTGTCGGGGTTGCGGATGTAGGCGCGGACGTCGTGTCCGCCGTCGACGAGCTGCTTGACGAGTTCGCTGCCGACGTTGCCGGTGGCTCCGGTGACGAGAATCATGCGTGTAGTTCCTTTGAATTGATGAGGGTTACCGCAGGTGCGTGTCTGCTACCAGGGGAGTTCGCCGTCGCGGTCGGCGTACGTGCCGCTGGGACCGTCGGGGCCGGCGAGGGCGAAGGTGAGGATGGCGTCGGTGCCGTCCTGAATCGAGTGGCCCTGGTCGCCGCTCAAGTCGGTAGCGGTCTGGCCGGGGTCGGCGGCGTTGATGCGGATGTGCGGCAGCAGGCGCGCCATCCGGGCGGTCATCATGTTGATCGCCGCTTTCGATGCCGCGTACGGCACCGTGCCGGCACGCGATTCGATGCGGTCCAGGTCGTGGAAGAGCGCGAACGACCCGAGCCCGCTGCTGACATTTACGATCCGCGGATTGCTGCTCTTCTCCAGTAGCGGCAGACATGCGTGAATGAGGCGCATATAGCCGACGACGTTCGTCATCAGCACCTCGGCCATGCCATCGGCGGTGTAACCCTGCGGCTCACGCCGCGGGCCTCCGATACCGGCGTTGTTGACGAGCACGTCAAGGCGGCCGTGCTCCTGGTAAATGACCGCGACGGCCTGCTGAACCGACTCGTCCGAGGTGACGTCGACCTGCAGAAACTTCGCCTTCGCGCGGTCCGCGGCAGGCCGCCCGCGCTCCGGACTCCTCGCTCCCAGGTAGACGTGGAATCCCTGACCGATAAGACGGCACACCGTCTCCAGGCCGATGCCCTTGTTCGCACCGGTGACCAGCGCAACAGGAATTTCTATTTCCGTACCGCTCATGAAACACCTTTCCGAGACCACCCCCGCCATCCATTAGATATCCATGCTCAGGTGGAAGCGTGCCAGGAGCGTGGCCCTATCTGTGCCAGGCTGAATAGATACTCTCGGAGCTGAATGGATGGGGGCGCGGTCCACAATGGAGGCATGAACGAAACTCCGACGCTGGCCGTCCTGCTGCGTTCCTGGCGCGCGCGGCTGCAGCCCAGTGATGTGGGACTGCCGCCCCCCTTGGGTGCGCGGCGCACCGCGGGGCTGCGCCGTGAGGAAGTCGCCGCTCTCGCGCTGATCTCCCCGGACTACATCAAGCGCATCGAGCAGGGCCGCGCACACCCCAGCGGCCCGGTGCTGCGGGCGCTGGCGGAGGCGCTGCGGCTGTCACCGGCCGAGTACGAGCTGGCCTGCCGTCTGGCTGGGCTGGCCTCCGACCGGCAGGGCTTGGTGCCTCAGCGGATCGGCCCGAGCGTGCAGAGGCTGATCGATCGCCTGGGTGATGCTCCGATCGCCGTGTTCGACGCCGCCTGGACCCATTTGGATCACAACGATCTGTGGCCTGCCCTGACCGGGGTCGACTGGCGGGGGCGGCGTGGACGGACCGCGAACATTGTCTGGATGACCTTCATCGAAGAGGTCGTCTCCGTGCGTCACCCCTACCCCGACGAGCACAAGGCGTCGCTGGTAGGAGACCTGCGGGATGTCGCCGGACGCTATCCAGCCGACCGCGAGCTCAAAGAAATGATCGACGAGCTGCGCAGGAGAAGCGAAGAATTTGCGAGGCTGTGGGCCGGCGGCGCCGTCGGCCACCACAACACCGCGCGCAAAACCATCGACCACCCGCACGTCGGGCCGATCGAGCTCGACTGCGACGTGCTCTCCGCGCACGGCTCGGACGTCCGCATCGTCGTCTTCACCGCCGACCCCGGCAGCGAGGCAGCCAGCAAGCTGCGCCTGCTGTCCGCTCTGGCCGGCGAGAACGTATCGGCACCCGCCGTATCGGAGGGCGCATAACGACGCAAGGCGCCGGCATCGCGCGCCGCCGAGCGCAATAGGTCAGACGGCCACTCACCGGGACTTCCCGTGACCATCAGCCTCGACTCGACTGACCGCGTACCTGGACTTTGGCATGGCCGCTGTCACACTCAGGGTGCCTTTTACTGTGACTGGCGGCTGGCCGCGATCGACGGCACGACATTCGACCTGCCCGACACGAGCGCGAACGTGGAGGCGTTCGGTCGTCCTCCCCGCTCCGGG
>NZ_JBEYFS010000367.1:0-7218 GCF_040634475.1 Streptomyces sp. NPDC007095 | reverse complement strand
TTGTCGCGTGGTTGACCTGGGTTTTGCGGTTGCCGAGGGCGTCGTAGCCGTAGCTCTGCCAGTAAGGCGCGGGGCCGCCGAGGACTGCGGTGGAGCCCGTCGGGTCGAGCCGGCCCTCGTACGTCGAGCTGAACCAGCCGTCGCTGACCCGCTCCGCCTCGGCGCACAGGCCGAGCACCTCGGCGACCTCCGGATCGCACTCCTCGACCGTCAGCTCACCGCGCGCGAGGCGCGAGATCTGGCTGTCCTCCCGATAGGTGCTGAACACCTCGTCCACCCGGTGGAGTTGGGTGACCGCCTCCTCCAACGCGGTCCGCACGGCCGTGGGTTCGCCGCCGCGCACGTCGAAGGAGAAGACGGTGCCCATGACCTCTTCCGCGTGCCGCAGGGCGGACGGCTCCTGGTCCGGGTCAGCCACCGGCCTTGTCCAGGGCCGACTGCAGGGACTGCTTGTAACCGGTGCTGGTGTAGGTGGCACCGGAGACGGCGTCGATGGTCGCGTTCCCGGCCGCGACCGCCTCCTGGTTGAGCTTGGGCACGGCCATCGCGGTCTTCTGGTCGCTCAGCCCGCCCTTGGGCGCCTGTACGGCCTCGGACTTGGTGATCTTTCCGCCGCTGACGGTGATACGGACCTGGACGGGCCCGTACTGGGTCTGGGCGACGCTTCCGGTGACCGTCTTGGCCTGTGCGGCGGGCGCCTGGGACGACGAGGAGCCGGCGGAACCGGAGGAGCCCGCACCCGCGGACCCGGTCGATCCGGTGGCCCCCGAGGAACCGCTGCCGCTCGCCTTGGCCTTGTCGAGGGCCGACTGCAGCGACTTCTTGTATCCGGCGCTCGTGTAACTGGCGCCCGACACCGCGTCGATGTTCGCGCTGCCCGCGGCGACGGCCTCCTGGTTCAGCTTGGGCACGGAGGCGTTGCTGACCTCGGTGCTGCGTCCGCCGCTGGGAATCTGGACGACCTCGGACTTGGTGATCTTTCCGCCGCTGACGGTGATACGGACCTGGACCGGCCCGTACTGGGTCTGCGCGACGTCGCCGGTGACCGTCTGGGCCCCCGTGGACGACTGCTGCGCGCTGCCGCCCTGGGGCGACTCCTGACCCGCCACCGACTGCTGGGGCGCGGCACCCTGTGCCGACGCGGACGCCGGATCGGAGGCGGGCTTCAGCGACAGCAGCAGGACGATTCCGGACACGGTGGCGGCGCCGGCCAGCACGACACGCCGCAAGGGGTGGCTCTTCTTCATCGCTCCTGACTCCCGTCGCTCACATCTCGAACGACTCGTGATGGATGCGGCGGGCGGGAACCCCCGCGCCGCGCAGTGCTTCGTAGACCTGCTGCGCGAAGCCGGGCGGCCCGCACATGAAGACGTCGTGGCGGTCGATGTCCGGCAGCTTGCGGCTCAGGGTCTCCGCCGAGATGTCCGGGCGCTCGCCCTCGGGACTGTTCACCGCGTACATCAGCCGGGCCCCGCGCTCCTCGGCGATCGCCGCCAGCTCGTCCCACAGGGCCAGGTCCTGGGTGGTGTTGGCCCGGTAGAGCAGCGTCAGGTCGCCCGCCGCGCCGGGCAGCGTCTCGAACAGCGCCCGCATCGGAGTGATGCCGACCCCGCCCGCCACCAGCAGCACCTTGCCGCGGCTGCGCTTGCCCGCCGTCAGCGCCCCGTACGGGCCCTCGGCCCAGACCCGGGTGCCGGGCTGCAGGTCGCGCAGCGCCGAGCTGTGGTCGCCGATCGCCTTCACCGTGATGCGCAGCATGTTGGGGCGGGGCGCCGCCGACAGCGAGTACGGGTGGGAGCTGAGCCGCATGCCCGGCGCCAGGAAGCGCCAGCGGAAGAACTGCCCGGCCTCGGCGCCCATGCGGTGCAGCTTGCGCCCGCTGATCAGCACCGAGACGATCCCGGGGGTCTCCTCGATCACGGCCTCGACCCGCATCCGGTGCTTCAGGTTCAACCGGATCGGCGAGAGGATGCGGTACCAGATCACCAGGGCCGTCACCGACCCGTACAGCCCGTACCAGACCGTCTTGGCGGTCGGCTCGACGGCGAACTCGTTGCCCGTGGACAGCTGGTGCCAGAACGTCAGGAAGACGGCGGCGTAGGTGAGCAGGTGGATGTGGTACCAGGTGTCGTAGCCCATCCTGCGGCGCACCGGGCCCATGGAGAGCAGGCCGATCAGGAACAGCAGACCGGTGCCGATCGCCGCCTTGCCCATGTCGGGCAGCTGGTTGATCGAGTCGATGGTCTGCTGGACGATGTCGCCGAAGCTCTTGCCGGCCTGCAGCGCGTAGCCCCACATGATCAGCACGAGGTGCGCGAGGACCAGGCAGATCGTGTACCGGCCGCTCATGGCGTGCCAGCGCGCCACCCGGTCCGAGCCCACCCGGCGCTCCAGGGCGGGCACCCGGGCCATCTGCAGCACCACCAGCGCCATCAGATACCCCGCGAGCAGTCCGGTGATCCGGCCCGCGTTGAGGATCCTGCTGTTGTCGTCGGCGATGGACGGGGTGTTGCTCCACCACAGCCAGACGACCCCGGCCGCGCCCGCCCCGACGGCGAGCAGCAGTGGGACGGCGGGGGAGCGTCGTGGGCGAATACGGCGCAAGGTCTGGCGCCGCGCGGCGCGGCCACCGGCGATCGTGGACACGGTTCCTCCGTGGTCGTCCGTGGGGACGGGGCTAGGGGAGAGGCCCCCTGGCCCAGAGATACGGGCCCCGACGGCCTTGCGTTCAGAGGCCTGCCGAGTCCAGTGCCGATTGGAGGGACTGCTTGTATCCGTCGCTGGTGTACGAGGCCCCCGAGACGGAGTCGATCTGGGCGCTCTGCGCGGCCAGCGCCTCCCTCCTGAGCTGGGGAATGGCGTAACTGTTGATCTCCTGGTCCCGCGGGTTGTCCGTGGGATAGGAGACCGCGGTCACATCGGTGATCTTGCCGTTCTTCAGCGTGACGCGCACCTGGACGGGGCCCCAGCGGGTCTGGATCGTGTCACCGGTGACGGTCTTGGTGCCCGTGCTCTTCGCGCTCCCGGACGAGCCTCCCGACGAGCCTCCCGATGAGCTTCCGGAAGAGCTTCCGGGTGAAGGTGACTGGGTCGGCGACTGTGACGCTGACTGTCCGGCGGAGGACGACGCCTGCGCCACGGTCGGCGGGGTGTGCGGCTTGAGCGACAGCAGCAGGACGAAACCGGTGACGGTGGTGGCCGCCGCCAGCGTCACGCGGCGCAGCGGACGGTGCTTCTTCAGGGCGTGCAAGGTGACCTCACAGCTCGAACGACTCGTGGTGGATACGGCGGTCGGGGACCCCGGCCGCGCGCAGTGCCCGGTACAGGTCCCGCGCCATGGCGGGTGGACCGCACAGATAGACGTCATGCGCAGTGAGGTCGGGCACGGCCTCCCGCAGGGAATCGGCGGTGAACCGCGGACGTGTCCCGTCGGCGCCGTTGACCGCGTACAGGACGCGCGCCCCACGCCACTGCGCTATCGCCTCCAGCTCGGCGCCGAGCGCGAGGTCCTCGGCCGTGCTCGCCCGGTAGAGCAGCGTCACGTCGCCGGGCGCGCCCGGCAGCATCTCGAACAGGGCGCGCAGCGGTGTGATGCCGACGCCGCCGGCGATCAGCAGCGCCTTGCGTCCGGTGTGCCGCTCGGCGGTCAGCGCGCCGTAGGGGCCCTCCGCCCACACCCGGGTGCCGGGCCGCAGCAGCCCCACGGCGGCACTGTGGTCGCCGAGCGCCTTCACGGTGATCCGCATCACGTCGGGGCGCGGCGGGGCCGACAGCGAGTACGGCGTCGAGGTCCACCGCATCCCGTCGGAGAGGAACCGCCAGCGGAAGAACTGCCCTGCCTGGGCGTTCAGCTCGTCCAGCCGTTCCCCGCGGACGACGATGGAGAAGACGCCGGGCGCCTCGCGGTGCACGGACTCCACACGCAGCTTGTGGCGCAGGTTGAGCCGTACCGGGGTGAGCAGCCGGTGCCAGACGACCAGGGCGGCCGTGCCGAGGTAGAGCACGTACCAGGCGGCCTGGGCGGCGGTGTTGCCGACGAAGTCCGAGCCCAGCGCGAGCTGGTGGAAGAAGGTGAGGAACACGGCCGCGTACGTCAGCAGGTGCACGTAGTACCAGAACTCGTGGCTGATCCGGCGGCGGGCCGCGCGCGCCGAGGTGATCCCTACGGCGAAGAGGATGACGGTGCCGGTCGTGGCCTTGAGCATGTCCGGGTAGTCGAACACCACGCTCAGCGTCTCGTGCACGATGCCCGCCCCGTCCTGGGCGGCGTACCCGAAGAGGATCAGCGTGACATGCGCCACCAGCAGGCAGACCGTGTACCGGCCGGCCATGGCGTGCCAGCGGGCCACCCGGTCGGAGCCGATCCGCCGCTCCAGCAGGGGCACCCGGGCCATCAGCGCCACGAGCACCGCGCAGCTGTAGCCGCACAGCAGCCCGGCGATCCGCCCGGCGTCCGTCAGCCACCCGGCGAGGCCCACCACCGACCGCGTGTCGTACCACCACAGGGCGACGACCGCGCCGGCCCCGGCCCACAGCAGGGCCAGCAGGGGCCCGGCGGGCGAGGGGCGCGGTCGTCGGCGTCCGCGTGACGGGCGAGGGACCGCTGTCCGCTCATATACCGTGGTCATATGTCCGTCCTTCCGGCTGTCCGGGAGGAAACTGTGCTTCGGTAACTTCTGAGCAGCCTCTGAATGGGCGCCTTCGTCGCGGAATCACAGGAAACAGAGAGCGGCACCTGTGGCCTACTCAGAGGAAACTCAGAGGCCGGCGGGGGTGCTGCCACCTCCGGCGAGGGGCGATCCTGAACGACGACATGAACACTCCCCGCTCCCGAGGCACCGGCCTGCCCGCGCTCACCCGACCCGACGGCACTCCCGTACGGGTCCTCGTCGTCGACGACGACCCCGACCTGGCCGAGGTGCTCTCCGGAGCCCTGCGCTACGAGGGCTGGGAGGTCCGGACGGCGGGCGACGGGGCCTCGGCCGTCACCGAGGCGCGCGAGCTGATGCCGGACGCCGTCGTCCTCGACGTGATGCTCCCGGACACCGACGGCTTCGCCGTGCTGCGCACCCTGCGCACCGTGCACCCCGAGGTCTGTGTGCTCTTCCTCACCGCGCGGGACGCCGTCGAGGACCGCATCGCGGGCATCACGGCGGGCGGCGACGACTACGTGACCAAGCCGTTCAGCCTGGAGGAGGTCGTCGCCCGGCTGCGCGGCCTGCTGCGCCGCGCGGGCATGGCCCGGCAACTGGACGAGGGCCCGCACCTGACCGTCGGCGACCTCGTGATGGACGAGGAGGCCCGCGAGGTGACCCGGGGCGGCGAGCTGGTCGAGCTGTCGCCGACCGAGTTCGAACTGCTGCGGTTCCTGATGCGCAACCCGCGCCGGGTGCTCAGCAAGGCGCAGATCCTCGACCGTGTCTGGTCCTACGACTTCGGCGGCCAGGCCCATGTCGTGGAGCTGTACATCTCGTACCTGCGCAAAAAGGTGGACGCGGGCCGCGAGCCCATGATCCACACGGTGCGGGGCGCCGGGTACGTGATCAAGCCGGTGGTCGGACGATGAGTCGGCACTGGTGGCCACGGGTGCGGGCGGGCGTACGCAGGCTGCCGCTCCCGCGCACGATGCGGGCCCGCCTCACCGCCGGGCTCCTGGTGCTGCTCGCCGTCAGCTGCGCCGCCGTCGGGGTGGCCGCGGTGTACGAACTGAACGGCTTCCTCACCGGCCGCCTCGACCAGCAGCTGCACGACGTGGGGGTGCGGTTCCCCGCGAGCCTGGAGCACGGGGCCGGTGTGAAGAAGTCCGACCGCGACGGCGACGAGAACGGCGACACCAGGCGGCAGAGCACCGGCACCTTCGGCGCGCGGCTGGTCGGCCGGGACGTCACCAACACGGCGGTCGTGCCCTCCGGCCAGAACATCACCGACCTGAACGTGTCCTTGACCACCTCCGACCGGCGGACCCTCGCCGGTATCCCCACCGACGGCCGCGCCCACACCGTCTGCCTGTCGGCACTCGGCGACTATCGCGTGATGGCGGCGCGCGGACTGGACGGCGACGTCCTGATCGCCGGACTGCCGATGGAACCGGTCCGGGCCGCCGTGCACCGCCTGGAACTGGTCGCCGGCTGTGTCTTCGGCCTGGCCCTCGTGATCGCCGGAGTCGCCGGAGCCCTGTGGGTGCGCTGGTCGCTGCGCCCACTGAGCCGGGTCGCCGCGACCGCGACCCGGGTCAGCGAGCTGCCGCTCGCCAGCGGTGAGGTGGCGCTGCCGCCGCGCGCGCCCGAGCAGGACCCGCGCAGCGAGGTGGGCCGCGTCGCCGGCGCCTTCAACAGGATGCTCGGCCATGTCGAGGACGCGCTGACCAAGCGGCACGCGAGCGAGGAACGGCTGCGCAGCTTCGCGGCCGACGCCAGCCATGAGCTGCGCACGCCGGTCGCCTCGGTTCGCGGCCACGCCGAGCTGGCGCTGCTGCACCCGGACCCGGTGCCGCCCAAGGTCACCCGGGCCCTCGAACGCATCGCCGCCGAGTCGGCGCGGATGGGCGAGATGGTCGACGACCTGCTCCTGCTCGCCCGTCTCGACGCGGGCCGCCCGTTGGAGCGCCTCCCCGTCGACCTCACGCACCTCGTCCTCGACTCGGTCACCGACGCCCGCGCCGCGGGCCCCGACCACCGCTGGATGCTGGAACTCCCGGAGGAACCGGTCACGGTGACGGGCGACGCCCACCGTCTCCAACAAGTGTTGGCCAACCTGTTGGCCAACGCCCGTTGGCACACGCCCGTTGGCACCAAGGTCACGGTGTCCCTGGAGACCGACGCCAAGACGGCCGTCCTGACGGTCCACGACGACGGTCCGGGCGTCCCGGAGGACGTCCAGCCCGGCGTCTTCGAACGCTTCACCAGAGCCGACCGCCGCCGCACCGGGGGAGCGGGCGGTGGCGCGGGCCTGGGGCTGTCCATCGTGGCGGCCGTGGTGGAGGCCCACGGCGGCACGGTCGCGCTGGAGAGCCGTCCGGGGGCGACAAGGTTCACGGTCCGACTGGGCGCCCAGTAGCAGGCGCGGGGCTGTGACACCGTGCGGCTCCGCCGCGTGGGCGCGCCCGGCCACAAACCACCCGCGACTAGGCCCTGTCGTCAAATTCCCGCCTGCCCCGCGACGCCATGCACGCACTCTCGCCGCACCGGGCCCAGACCCGAGTACATCCAGTACGAGGGT
>NZ_JBEYFS010000366.1:0-7243 GCF_040634475.1 Streptomyces sp. NPDC007095 | reverse complement strand
CCATCGGAGGCGGCTTCCGAGTCCCCGCGATCATCGTCTCGCCCTGGACGGTGGGGGGTTGGGTGGCCTCGGAGGCGTTCGACCACACCTCGGCGCTGCGGTTCCTGGAGCGCTTCACGGGGGTCGAGGAGCCCAACGTCAGTGACTGGCGGCGGTCGACGTTCGGCGACCTCACGTCGGCGTTCCGCTTCTCGCACGGGCGTCCGCGTCCGCCGCTCCTGCCCGACGACATGGCACAGCGACTGGCGAAGGCGAAGGAGCAGGTGGCGACACTGCCCGCACCCACCCTTCCGGGTGCCGACCAGTCGTTCCCGCACCAGGAGACGGGAGACCGTCCGCACGTCTGACGGCGGCGCGTCCCCGGCCCGGAGCAGGCTGGCGGTGGCCGTGCAATTCACGGGCTCCGGGATCAGCTCTGCCCGAGCCGTCGAGGAGCGCCAGCGGAATGGCCGGCGGTCTGTGCGGGCCGTCCTCGGCGTGGCGTACGCCTTCATGGCGTCGGCCGCAGTTCAGGTCGGATTCGTTGGCCCGAGCGAGCCGCAGCTGGGTGAAGGTGCCCGCGATGAGCAGGGCGAACAGGGCCAGCGACCCACTCTCCCGTCGACACGCGGCACGAGCACGTTGTCCTCGTGGGCGAGGCGGGCGTGGACACCGGACGATCTCCTGCACTGGGACGGGCGAGGTGCTGACGGAAATCGCGCCTCGCGCCTCCGCGGCGCCAGTGGCAGGCCGGGCTGTGCCGGGGACCGGCGTTCGGGGGCAGTGACAGGGCCCCCACACGCCTGCCACACAGGTCAGCGCGGTGTGACACTGACCGTATGGCATCCGCGCAGAGCAGCAGCGGCGGTATGGAGCTGGGCCAGTTCCTGCGCGCGCGCCGCACCCAGACCCGCCCCGACCAGGTCGGCCTCACCGTGGGTCCCGGGCTGCGCCGCACCCCCGGCCTGCGCCGCGAGGAACTGGCCACGCTCGCCGGCATGAGCATCGACTACTACGTCCGCATGGAGCGCGGCAAGGAGACACGCCCCAGCCCCGCCGTGCTCGACGCCCTCGCCCGCGCCCTGCGCCTCGACGACGCCGAGCGCCAGCACCTGCGCGAGCTCGCCACCCGGGCCGCCCGCTATTCCCCCGAACCTCCACCGCCGCCCAGCAGGACCGTGCGCCCGCATCTGAAGCTGGTCCTGGAGACGCTCCGGCCGAGCCCCGCCTACATCATCAGCCGCAGCATGGATCTGCTCGCCTGGAACCCTGGCGGCCTCGCCCTGTACGCGGGCCTCGCCGACTGGCCCGTCCAACAGCGCAATCTGGCCCGCTACTTCTTCCTCCACCCCACCGCGCGCACCCTCTTCCCCGACTGGGACGAGCTGGTCCGTGGCTGCGTCGCACGGCTGCGCGGCCTGGCCGGCACCGCCCCCGACGCCCCCGACCTCACCCACCTCGTGGGTGAACTCCTCCTCAAGAGTCCCGACTTCGCCAAACTGTGGGAGCGTTACGACGTCGTCGGACGCAAGAAGATCCAGAAGACCTTCCACCACCCCCAGGTCGGCATCTTCACCCTCAGTGGCCAGAGCATGAACCTCGAAGGCACCCCGGGCCAACGCCTCGGCGTCTACACCGCCGAACCCGGCACCCCCGACCACGATGCCATGCTCCTGCTCGACGCGATCGTCCCCGAGCCCGCCAGGCACCCGGACATGACGGCGAAGCCGCAACCGCACTCACAGCCCTGACCGAGGCCTCCGCGGCGGTCTGATCGGTCAGGAAGGGTCACCGGGCGTTTGCCAGCAACTGCTCCGACAGTGTCCACAGCCGTCGTGCGTTCTGCGGGTCGACGGCGTAGCGGGCGACTCCATGCAGCGTGCCGGAGCGACGGTCGACGACCTCGGTCTCGTTGCAGTCGACGAAGTAGCGGCCGCCGACACCGTCGAGGAGCGGGGAGGTGGCGAGGAGCACGGAGGTGGCGGCGCCCTGCTCGACGGTCTTGATGAGGTGGGCGGGAACCCTTCCGCTCCCGCGGCCGCCGGTGTGGCGCTGGAGGTTGGTGTAGATCGCGCCCGGCATCAGAGCGTTGGCGGTGATGTTGTCGCCGGCCCAACGACGGGTCGCCTCCACAGCGAAGAGGATCCTGGCGTCGGCGCCGCCGTTCCGCCCGCCGGACGCCGAGTCGCCTCCGCTGGTGCTGCGCACGCTCACCGAACGCGCGCTGTGTCTGGCTCTGCCCGCCACCCACCCGCTCGCCCGCGGCGACTTCGTCGACGTGGCCGATCTGCGCGGGCAGCGCTGGATCGCCGGCTCCTCCTCCGGTGAGGAACGGCTGATGGGGGTGTGGCCCGGTCTGGACGAACGGCCCGAGATCGCCCACACCGCCCGCGACTGGCTGGCCAAGCTTCACCTCGTCGCCGCCGGATGCGGGCTGACCACCGTGCCGCCCGCACTCATTCAGGCCGCGCCGCCGGGGGTACGCATACTTCCCGTGCGCGGCGGCCCCCAGGAGCAGCGGCGTCTGTTCGTGGCTCGTCTTCCCCACCCACCGAGCGAGCCGGTCACACGTGTGGCAGCCGCCCTCCGTGCCGCGGCCCTCGACGGCGACCCACCGGGCTCAGACCGGTGACGAGCCCGGTTCCCCCGTGTCACAGCCGGCTCGGGGCGACACGGACGTTGACGTTCTTCATCAGTGGCTGATCGCTTTGCGTGCTGTAGTCGGCGGCGCCGATCAGGGCGTTCATCTCGGGCATGTACCCCGCCGCGCAGCCGCGGGGCATGTCGTAGCTCAACGCCCGGTACCCGGTGAGGGAGCGCTTGCTGCCGTCCTTGGATGTGGCCGTGATGTCGACCATGCTGCCGGGAGTGATGCCGCGGGAGCGCATGTCGGCGCGGTTCATGAGGATGAGCGTGCGCAGGTTCTTGATGCCCCGGTAGCGGTCGTCGTCGGAGTAGATGGTCGTGTTCCACTGGTCGTGGGAGCGCATCGTCTGCAGAACCAACATGTCGTCCTTGGGCACGACATCCGGCAGTACGGCGGCGGAGAACTCGGCCCGGCCGGACGGGGTGAGGAAGACGAGTTCGCGAGCCGGTTGCTTGATCCGGAACCCCAGAGGCAGCCGGACGCGGCGGTTGAAGTCCTCGAAGCCGTCCAGGGTTTGGGCCATGGTGTCCCGGATGCGGTCGTAGTCCTCGATGTACTGCTCCCACGGGACGGCGCTCTCGGGAAGAGTCGCTCGCGCCATGCCGGCGATGATGGCGGGTTCGGACAGCAGATGGGGCGACGCCGGGCGCTTCATGCCGAGCGACAGGTGCACCATGCTCATGGAGTCCTCGACGGACGTGGCCTGCGGCCCACGGCGCTGGTGGTCCTTCTCCGTCCGTCCGAGACACGGCAGGATGAGTGCCTTCTCGCCGTGGACCACGTGGCTCCGGTTGAGTTTCGTGCTGATCTGGACCGTCAGTCCGCAGCGCCGAAGCCCTTCCGCGGTGTACGTGGTGTCGGGCGCGGCCATCGCGAAGTTGCCGCCCATTCCGACGAACACCCTGACCGTGCCGCGGTGCATTCCCTCGACCACGCCGATCGTGTCCAGCCCGTGTGCACGGGGAGGGTCGATGCCGCAGACGTCGGCGAGCCGGTCGAGGAACTCGGGTGTGGGCCGGTGGTCGATGCCGCAGGTACGGTTCCCCTGCACGTTGCTGTGCCCGCGCACGGGCGACGGCCCGGCGCCCTCGCGCCCCAGATTCCCGCGCAGCAGCAGGAGATTGACGATCTCCCGAACGGTGTCCACCCCGTGCTCGTGCTGGGACACCCCCAGACACCAGCTGATCAGGGTCCGGTCGGACCGCGAATACACCTCGGCGGCCTTCAGGATGTCCGCGCGCGTCAGCCCGGACTGGCGCTCCAGCTCCTGCCACGGTGTCGCCTCGCACAGGCCCCGGTACTCCTCGAAACCCTTGGTGTGGCGGTCGATGAACTCGCGGTCGAGTGCCCTCGGGTCCGAGGCCGACTCCTCGATCACCGCCTTGGCCATGCCACGCAGGAGCGCCATGTCGCCGCCCGCGCGGACCTGGAGGTTGAGCGTGCTCGTGCGCGTCGACTTGAACAGGGCCATGTCGACGAACTCGTGCGGGACGATGGTCCGGGTGGCGGCCGCCTCGATCAGTGGATTGACGTGCACGATCTGGGCACCCCGCCGGTATGCCTCGGCGAGCGCGGTCAGCATGCGCGGAGCGTTGGAGGCCGCGTTGACGCCCATGATGAACAGGGCGTCGGCGCTCTCCCAGTCCGCGAGGTCGGCCGTGCCCTTTCCAGTGCCGAGCGACGCCTGCAGGGCGCGTCCGGATGCCTCGTGGCACATGTTGGAGCAGTCGGGCAGATTGTTGGTGCCGTACTCACGGGCCATCAACTGGTACAGGAACGTCGCTTCGTTGCCCAGGCGTCCAGAGGTGTAGAAGGCGGCTTCGTTCGGGTCGTCGAGGGCCCGCAGCTCGCTTCCGACGAGCTCGAACGCGGCCTTCCAGGTGATGGGCTCGTAATGGTCCGTCTCCTCGTTGTAGACCATGGGCTCCGTCAGCCTGCCCGTGTCCTCCAGCTCGAAGTCGGTCCATGTCGCCAGCTCCGAGACGGAGTGCGCGGCGAACAGCTCACGTCCCGCACGCTTGGGCGTCATCTCCCAGGTGACGTGCTTGATGCCGTTCTCACAGATGTCGAGCTTGAGACCCTTGGTGTCGTCGGGCCACGCGCAGCCCGGGCAGTCGAATCCCCCGCTCTCGTGGTTCATCTTGAAGATGGCGCGTGGCCCGTCGATCAGCGCGTGCTCCCGCACGAGGACGTGCGTGACGCTCCTGGCGGCACCCCAGCCGGCGGCCGGATGATGGTAGGTCCGCCGCGACGGCTGCTTCTCGGCGGTGGGGCCCTCGCCTCCAGCCGGTGTACCCGCGCCGTGCGGGGATTCGTTTTCCGCGACCGCCTTGTCGGCATCCGAGGTAGTCTTGCTGCTCAACCCTTCGTGTCTGCTGCCGAAGGAGTATGTGGAAACGCTACAACCATCCTGTGGCTCCCTCAAACGGGCCACCGAATCGGTCCAGGAACTCCTGGGGCGTGAGAGTTCCTCATCGCCTCTCCGGCCCAGGTGAGTTACGTGCCGTCCGCGACCTTCGTGTCGAATTCGGGGTTCCTCAGTCCGTTCACCTTGTCGGCGAGGGACAACAGGACCGAGACGTCGGAGAATCGATCGTCGCGATGGGGAAGACCGCGACCGCGGATCGTCCGGAGAGCACCCATGGCAGTGCGGGCACTGCCATGGCCGGCGCAGCGCGCAGAGCGAAGCGGAGCGCTCCATCCACTGCGTGCAGGGTGAGAGCGCCGCGCGGCGGGAGTACGCGCGTCAACTTGGTGCGGTGGTGGTGGGACATGCCCACTTCTTCGATATCAGTGAACCAGGATTCCTGCGAAGAGGTTGATGGCGGTAGCCAGAATGCTGGTGCCGAAGACGTACGACAGCAATGTGTGCCGGAGCACCATCGAGCGGATCAGCGCACTGGAGACGTCGGTGTCGGAGACCTGGTAGGTCATACCGAGGTTGTAACTGAAGTAGAAGAAGTCCCTGTACGCCGGCGGCTGGTCGGAGTTGAAATCGATACCGCCCCCGGAATCCACGTAGTAGAGGTACGCGTAACGGGTGGCGTACATCAGATGGAGTGCCGCCCAGGCCATGAATACGCCGAGCAGCGCCGTCGCGGCATGGCCGGTGTCGGAGTTGCCGAGCAGGAATACCACGATGCCGACCAGACCGCACAGGGCGACCGTGACGACGACGATTTCCTCGGCGACGGGGCGCAGGTCCTCGCGTCGAGCGTTGCGGCGGGTCGTGGCGGCGTCCATCGGCCACAGCACGATCCAGCCGACCACGACGAAGAATGTCTGGGTCGCGGCGATACCCGTGAGAATGGCCATCGGTGTGTCGCTGGACAATCCGACGGCCACGCCGACCGCCGCTCCGACGGCCACCGCGGCGGCAAGCCGTGGGACTGCGGAAAGCGACAAACGGATGCTCACGCTCACAAGCCACAACGGTAGTGCCTCGTGGCTGCTCGGCACGGCAGGATCGGGACCAGGGGGGGGCGACGGGTATCTCTCCCGCGGCCGGGCGTACGGGATGTCAACGCATCGTGATCGTTTCACGAGCTCCTGAGGGACCGGAACTCCCTACTTGAGAAACCACAGACCCTCGATGTGCCCTTTTCCGTCGAAGACGACACGGAAATCTCCGGGCCGCTTGGCCATGTGCAGTGGTATGTCGACCACCGTCCGATCGCCGGATACGACCTGCCGGGGCTCTCCGTGCGACTGGTAGCGCCCGAAACCGAGCTGGTCCTGGTATTCCTTCCAGGCGTTCGCGAGAACCGCGGGATTTCCCTCTTGTCGAATCGACACGTCGAAGCGCGCTGAGACGGCGACGAAGTTTCCCTTCACGACCTGGTCGAGGGTTTTGAGAGCGAGCTGTTCGTAAGGGGTCCGGCTGGGGGCCGTCACCGATGCCGGGGCCGCGACTGCCGTGTCGACGGGATCGGGCAACGCGTTCGACACGTGCCCGCTGACCAGAACCAGGGCGCTGGAAGCCACGGTGACGGGGAAGCTGAACTTGCTGACTCTGCTGAACATGGATCCTCCCACTGGGTGCCCGTGCCGCGATCATGGAGTGATCATGCGGCCTCTGACCTGACGGTTGTGACGGCGGCGCATTACCTCGAAGGGGAGTACCGTGGCCCCGCAGCAAGCGGCCACCCCTACCCAGATCGGCAGCACGAAAATGAGCGTGAATGAGCTGACGATCCAGCCCGTAGTGAACGTCACGTCGGCCCATAGTGGAAAAAGCGCGAGCCGGGTGGAGAAAAGAGGGATCGGTCGCCTTGGGCTGCGCGACGCGGCGTACTGCACATAGGTGATGCTGGACAATGCTCCGACGATGACGGCGGCCGTGATGGTGATGATCTGCATGAGAATCTCCTGACCTGAGAAATTCTGTATCCAGAAAAGTTCACCGAGGGGCTTCGCGTCATGTCACGGAACAGCGTGACTTGAAATCAGGAACCGATCTTGATAAATGCGGCCGACGGAACGGACCGCTGATCGTCGACGCATGGCTACGCCTGACAGCGACCTAGCCTCGCCGTTTCGGTTGGGGCGATGAGGCGTCGCTGATGGTCAACTGTCGAGTGACTGTGGCGATTTCGGTGTTCAGCCATGGCAGAGTCC
>NZ_JBEYFS010000365.1:0-7279 GCF_040634475.1 Streptomyces sp. NPDC007095 | reverse complement strand
GCGGCGGCGGCGCCCGGAGCGGCGTCCTCCAGGACCACGCAGTCCGCCGGGCCGGCCCCCAGACGGTGCGCCGCTTCGAGGAAGACGTCCGGGGCGGGCTTGCCGTGCGCGACCTCGTCGGCCGAGACGACGGTCGTCAGCCGGGCGGCCAGGCGGGTGCCCGTCAGGATCGCCTCGATGGCGGCGGGTGAGGAGCCCGAGGCCACGGCCATCGAGGTGCCCTCGGCGGCCAGCAGTTCCACGAACTTCCGCATCTCCGGGTACACGTGTGTGGCGGAGCGGGCCAGCTCCAGATAGCGGCCGTCCATGTCGGCGAGCAGGGCGTCGAGCGGGGGCCGCAAGTCGTAGCTTTCCTTCCAGAGCGCCACCGTCTCCCGGGTGCTGATGCCGACGTACCGCTCGTGCTCGGCCCAGGTGAAGTCGGTGATGCCCTGTTCGGCGAGCGTCTGGCGGCCGGCCTCGAAGTAGTTCGGCTCGCTGTCCACGAGTGTGCCGTCGAGATCGAAGATGACCGAAGTGCGGCCGAGAGTGCTCATGGGATCCAGGATGCCAAGCGGGGGCCGAGCGCGGCCGATACCCCTGCGCCACCGGTCAGCTTCTGGTTGCTCGCCCGATCGACTCCACCAGGGGCAGCACCCGGTGCGGAACGCGCTCGCGCAGTGCCACCTCGGTGCGGGTGCGGACGACGCCGGGCATGCTGATGAGCGCCTGGATCACGTCCTCCAGGTGAGCGTTGTCGCGCGCCACGACCCGGGTGAGCAGATCGCCGCCGCCCGTGATCGAGAACGCCTCGATGATCTCCGGTACGGCGGCCAGCGCGTCGCCGACCTCGTCGAGGTGCCCCTGCGTGACCTCGATGTGCACGAAGGCGAGGACGGGGTGTCCGAGCGCCGCGGGGGACAGTGAGGGGCCCGTGCCGGTGATCACCCCTTCCCGTTCCAGCCGGTCGAGGCGGGCCTGGAGCGTGCCGCGGGCGACACCGAGCATGCGGGCGTACTCGCGCACGCTGGTACGCGGCTGCTCCAGCAGCAGTCGCAGGATGCGGGTGTCGAGTTCGTCCACGGCCATGATCCACCGGCCTCCCTGCCGCCTGGGGTGATCTTCGTCGACCGTACCAATGGCTCAGCCCGCCGCGAGTCCGGTGGGAAGGTTCACCCCTCGTGTTCACCGTTGTCCGCCGCACCGCGTTTGCCGGTGCGGCGCCCACCGCGTTACCTGGAGGGGTGGCGCAAGGTTCGAGGAGCGGCGAGGAGCGACGATGATCACGCAGGAGCAGGTCGACCGAATTCTCCGGCTCGGCGGGAACGGGCTCCCGTTGGTCTCCCTCTACCTTCCGGTGGAACCGGGCCGGCCGGGCCGTCGCGGGTACCGGGCCCGGTTGGCCGGCCTGCTGGACCGCATCAGGCCGCTCGCGGAAGACCACTCGCTGGAGCACGCCGCACGGCTCTCGCTGCGCGACGACATCGCGAAGATAGAGCAGAGGCTCGGCGAGGAACCCCAGCGGCCCGGGACCGTCGTCGTCTTCTCCTGCAGCGGCAACGGCGTCTACGAGGAGGTGTGGCTGCCACGCGCCACCCACGAACGAGTCGTGGTGGACGCGGCCCCCTTCGTCCGTCCGATGCTGGCGGTGCTCGACGAGTACCACCGCATCTGCGCGGTCGTCGTGGACGAGGCCACCGCCCAGATCTGGGAGTACCACCTCGACGAGGTCCGGGAGCTGGAGGCGATCCGCGACCGTACGCTGCGGGGGCCCGAGCACGCCGCGGGGCTCGACGAGGACCCGGTCCGCGACATGGCCGACGAGCTGAGCAAAGGGCACTACCGGCGGCTCATCGGCGAGCTCAAGCGCCTGCTCAAGGAGGGGGGCTTCGATCTGCTGGCCATCGGCGGGCACCCCTATCAGGTACCGGCCTTCATCGAGTTCCTCCCCCGTGACCTGCACGACCGGCTCGTCGGTCGCTTCACCGTCGACCGCGACACCGCGACCGCCGCCGACGTCCGGGACAAGGTACGGGTTCTTGTCACCGACCGCGCGTACCAGGAGCAGGAGCGGCTGGTCGGCGAGATCCTCGAGGCCGCCGCGACCAAGCATCACGCGACGGTCGGGCTCGACGACACCCTGTGGGCGGGGTCGCTGGCCGCGATCCGGACGCTGGCCGTGGACACGGAGGCAGTGGCCCCGGGAGTCGTATGCGACCGCGACGGGCTGCTCGCCCGCACGGGGGAGCAGTGCCTGCTCTGCGGAGACGCCCTTCGCGAGGTCCCCGATGTCATCGGGGAACTGGTGAAGACCGTCATCGAGGACAGTGGCGAGGTCCGCCACATCGAGATGGAGACGGACCTGCGTACGCACCTGACCGGGGCCCTGCTGCGCTTCGAGCTGCCCCCGCACCCGATCGACACGGAGTGATGCCAATGGCATCCGCATGGCTCCCCTCTCCGCTCGGCGACTGTGCCAATGGCTCAGTGCTCCGGAGACCACTTGAGCCAACAGCTCCGATGATGCTGTGATGGGCAGGTCGATGGCGCTGCGGGACCCCCGCGGCGCCTTTTGCATGCCTGACGTACAGGCTGAGCTCAAGGGGCGGGGAAACAGTGCTGAAGAGGGTGTTCGTGGCACCGGACCCGGGCCGGCTGCGGCTGCGCGGCGCCATCCGGGCCGTCCTCGGTATCGGCCTGGCGGTGGCCCTGTGCGGCGTCACCGGTGCCTCCCTCGCGGGCGCGGTCGCGGGAGGGCTCGCGGCGCTGCTCGCCCTCTTCACGGTCACCGACGCCACGGTGCGCGGACAGCTGGCGACGACGGCGCTGCTGCCCGTGGTGGGCCTTCCGGTCCTGGCTCTCGCGGCCACCCTGCACGACCACCCGACGGCGCGGGGCGTGGCATTCCTCGCCGTCGTCGGCGCCGGTGTGTACGCCCGGCGCTGGGGCGCGCGCGGCCATGCCCTCGGCGTCTTCGGGTTCATGGCGTTCTTCATGGCGCAGTTCCTGCACACCGTGCCGGCGCGACTGCCCGAACTGTACGTCGCCGTACTGCTCGCCCTCCTCGCGTCCTCGGCGGTCCGATTCGGACTGTGGTGCTACGAGCGCCGGATGCCGCCCGCCGGGGCGCTCGCCCCTTCGGCCGGCCGGGGCCTCGCCCGTCCCACCACCCGCCAGGCGGTCCAGGCCGTCGTGGCCGCCGCCTTCGCCCTGGGCGTGGGAAGCCTGCTGTCCCAGGAGCGCTGGTACTGGGCCGTCGGCGCCGCCTGGTGGATCTTCGTCAACACCACCTCGCGCGGCGAGACCCTGATCCGCGGCTACCGCCGGGTCCTCGGAACGGTGATCGGCATCGCCCTCGGGGCCTCGGCCGTCGTCCCACTGCACGGTGCGCCCGCACCGACCGTGGCCCTGCTCGCCGTGTGTGTGTTCGTCATCTTCTACAGCGCCGCGGTCTCGTACACCTGGATGATGCTCGCGGTGACGGTGATGGCCGAGCTGCTCTACGGGATGTTCGGCGTGCTGGACCAGCATCTGGTCGTCCTGCGTCTCGCGGAGACCGGCATCGGGGCGATCGGCGCCGCGCTGGCGGTGCTGCTTGTGCTGCCGATCACCACGCACGCCACCACGGACGCCTGGATCGTCAGGGCGATCCAGTGCGTCCACGCCTGCACGACCGAGGCCGCGGCCCGGCTGAACGGCTCCGCCACCGCCGACCCCGCGGCACGCGTCGCGGAGCTGGAGACGGTGCTGAACAAGGTGCGGCTCTCGCTCACGCCCCTTCTGCACCCGCTCAATCCCCTGCGCGCGCGTGGCCGGAGGGCGCGCCAGGTACTCGCGGCACTGAACACCTGCGCACGGGAGGTACGGGGCCTGGCCGCCATCGCGTCGGACCCCGTGGCCTCCTGCGACGACCGTCTCACCGTCGCGTGCGAGCGCGTCGAGAGGGCCGTCGAGGCACTCACCTCACCCGGACCGCGGCGGATCTCGGTCGAGGCCGACGCACCTTCTCTGGAAGAGCCGGTACTCGCACACCTGCACGGGCTCGAGCGGGCGCTCGCCGACCTCGCCGCGCCCCTCCTGCACCCCCGTGCTTCGAGGGCCGTTCGCGTCTGACACGCGCGAGGCAGATGCACGGACCACGTAGAGGGTGGATCACCGCCCGGGCGGGGTAACCCCGCGGCTATCAGACGCACGGAACCCGCGGACCGTGCGGGAGCGGGCCGCGGGTGAAACCGCTTGGGGGTGGCACCATGCGGGACTTCCCGCGAGGAACCGGACAGTCGGAGCGCTTCGGCGCCGACGGGAGCGCGCGGTACCCGACGCCGTGGGCCGAGGGGCCGGGCGGCTGGCTGGATCGTGTTCCGGCAGGTCGCGGGGCGCACGGCGCGACCCCGACCGCACTGCCGGCGATCGGTCCCCGGCGGGCGGAGCTGTCCGTCCCGGGTCTCGCAGGACGCCTGGTACCCGTGCCGGGCCGTCCCGCCGCCTCGACGTCGCACGGCGACTCCCCGCTGTACGCACTCCTGCGCGCCGCCGCCGAGTTCCTCACGCTCCGCCACACCGAGGAGCGCCTCGGCGACCCGGCCCGGCGGATCGCCGCCGCGCGGGCAGAGATCGCGGAGACCGGCACGTACCGCCACACCACCGAGGAACTCGCCTTCGGCGCCCGCGTCGCCTGGCGCAACGCCAACCGCTGCATCGGGCGCCTGTACTGGCGCTCTCTGTGCGTCCGTGACCGCAGGGACGTGCGGACGGCCGAGGACGTCGCCGAGGCGTCGGCGGACCATCTGCGGGAGGCCGCGGGCGAGGGCCGGATCAGGGCGCTCATCACCGTGTTCGCGCCCGACCGGCCGGGCCGCCCCGGGCCACGGATCTGGAACGAACAGCTCATCCGGTACGCCGGCTACGCCCGCCCGGACGGCGGCGTGACCGGCGACCCGCGCAACGCGGGCCTCACCGCGCTGGCCCGGCGGCTCGGCTGGCCCGGCGGCCCAGGAACCCCGTTCGACGTCCTGCCGCTGGTGATCCAGGGCGCCGACGGCAAGCCCGACGACGAACCCCGGTGGTTCACGCTGCCGCAGGACGCGGTGCTCGAAGTGGAGCTCGCCCACCCCGAGTACACCTGGTGGCGCTCGCTCGGACTGCGCTGGCACGCCGTGCCCGCGCTCGCCAACATGTGCCTGGAGATCGGCGGCGTCTGCTACCCGGCGGCCCCGTTCAACGGCTGGTACATGGGTACCGAGATAGGCGCCCGCAACCTCGCCGACACCGACCGCTACAACCTCCTGCCGTACCTCGCGGACCGCCTGGGCCTCGACACCCGCACCGACCGCTCGCTGTGGAAGGACCGCGCGCTCGTCGAACTCAACCGCTCCGTCCTGCACTCCTTCGACCACGCGGGCGTCACCGTCAGCGACCATCACACCGAGTCCCGGCGCTTCCTGACCCACCTCGGCCGCGAGGAGCGCAAGGGCCGCCGGGTCGGCGCGGACTGGTCGTGGATCGTGCCGCCCATCTCCGGCAGCGCCACACCCGTCTTCCACCGCACCTACGAGACCGTGGAACGGCATCCCGCATACGTCCACCACCCGGAGGCGCGCGCACGGGCGCTCGGGGAGACGGGCGGGACCTTGGTCTAGACCGTTGGCCGTCGACTGCTACCGTCGGCCCCGGAGAGCGCGGGACCGAGAGGGGAACGGCAGTGACAGACGGCGGCACGCGGGAACAGCGGGCGTTCATCGGCTCGTTCACGGCGGCGGGAGGCCCCGGCGTCCTGACCGCGGCCGTGGACCGCGGCAGCGGCGCGCTGACCCTCCTGAGCGCGGTGGACGGCGTACCCGATCCCTCCTACCTGGCTCTGTCGCCCGCCCACGGCATGCTCTACGCGGTCAGCGAGACGGCCGACGGCGCGGTGGCCGCGTACCGCGTGGACGGCGACGAACCGAAGCCCGCCGGGCCGTTGGTCTCCGTCGGAGGCAGCGGCCCCACGCACCTCAGCGTGTTCGAGGGACACGTCCTGACCGCCAACTACGGCTCCGGCAGCGTCACCGCCCTGCCCGTGCGCGACGACGGCACGCTCGTCGGCGCCGCCTCCAGCGTGCTCCAGCACAAGGGCCGGGGCCCGCACACCCGGCGCCAGCAGAGCCCGCACGCCCACCAGGTACAGCCCGACCCGAGCGGGCGCTGGGCCGTCAGCGTCGACCTCGGCACGGACTCCGTACGGGTGTGCGCGCTGGACGGCGGCCGGCTCACGCTGCACCGCGAGATCGCGCTGCGCCCCGGCTCCGGGCCCCGCCACCTGGCCTTCCACCCGCGCGGCGAACACGCCTACGTGCTCAACGAGCTCGCCCCCACGGTCACCGTCTGCCGCTGGAGCGCCCTGGAAGGCTCTCTGCGGCCCGTCGGGGAGACGCCGGTGCTCTCGGGGGTCCCGGACGGTGACGCGTACCCCTCGGGCATCGTGGTGTCGCCCGACGGACGCTTCGTGTGGACCGCCACCCGCGGCCAGGACGTCGTCTCCGTGCTCACGCCCGACGCGGTGGGCGAAGGGCTGCGGCTGGTCGCCACGGTGCCCTGCGGCGGCACCTGGCCGCGCGCGCTGGCCCTCGACCCCTCGGGGCGTTTCCTGTACGCCGCCAACGAGCGCTCGGGGGACGTGACCTGGTTCGCGGTCGACCCGGACACGGGGGTGCCGCGACGGGGCGGCTCGGTGGAGGTCCCGGCGGCCTCCTGCGTGGTCCTCGGCTGACCCGCCCGGCGCCGGCTCGCCGCCGTTCCGCGAGCCGCCGACGTACGAGAGAGCCGACGAGACAAGGGCCCGCTCCTGTGAGAGGAGCGGGCCCTTCGGCGTGCGAGGGGTGGTGCCTGGGCGGTCAGCGGACCGGCGCGCCCTGCGGCTGCTGCGGGGCGATGCCCAGCGCCGTCGTGTACTTGGCCAGCGCGAGCTTGCCGATCGCCGGGTACGGTCCGAGCGCCTCGGCGGCGGAGCAGCCCGCCTCCTTGGCGGCCGCGTCCAGCAGACCGGCGTCGATCTCCGGGCCGATCAGGTACGGAGCCAGGGCGAGCTGCTGGGAACCCGAGCCGCGCAGCTGCTCGGCGGTGGCCGCGATCGCGCCCTCCTCGTCCAGCGCCGCCGCCATCACCGGCACGGCGAGCCGCGCGGCGAGCAGCATGCCGGTGATCCCGGCCGCCTGTACGGCCTCCTCACACCTCTCGCCATGGCGACGCCGGAGATCGCCCACAGCAGACGAGGTTGTCCGGCTCGGAAGTAGCGAAGGAGCGTCCGGGAAATGCCGGCGAC
>NZ_JBEYFS010000364.1:0-7301 GCF_040634475.1 Streptomyces sp. NPDC007095 | reverse complement strand
CGCTGCGGATGCCGCCGTCGTGGTCGAGGAGCAGGGTGTACGTCACCGAGCCGACCGACTTGGCAACCTTGCCGGTGCACAGGCGCTCCAGGAAGCACGCATTCTCACCGCACCAGGCACAGATCCAAGTACGTCCAGTACGAGGGCCTGTGCCCGGCGCGCCGAGAGCACGCACCTGACGCCGCAGGGCCCGCCCTCCGGGCGGACGACGGGAATTTGACGACAGGACCTAGCGCAGTCCGCTGACCGCCCGCCCGTCCGTCAGGGTGCCCTTCAGCCCCGCCTGCCCCCCCTGCTTCGTCCGTACGGCGAGCAGCGCGCCCCGGGCCGACCCGCTCACCCCGCCCGTCGTGCTGATCGAGGCGGTGTCCTTGCTGCCCGCCGCGAGGAGGTACCAGTCGCCCGTGCCCGACTTCCACAGCACGCCCGCCAGCACATGGGGGTCACGGCCGCCGCACGCGGGCGAGTTCTGGGCCTTCGCCGCGACCGCCCCGTACACCCCGCCCGCGGTGTGGAACTGGGCCAGGACAAGGGCGCCGTCGCCCCGCCAGGTGTCGGCCCGGGTGCACACCCAGGCGGCCTGCCCGCTCGCGTCGGGCAGCGGCTGCTGCGCGTACTGCCAGGCGTTCACGGACCGCACGCCCTGGGAACGCACGGCGGACAGGGAGCAGGCGAACGGCGCCCAGTTCCGCAGCGCCGCCGGGCCCGCGGCCTCGTGGTGTGCCGCGGGCGGCCCCGAGGTGAGGTGGGCCGGGATCAGCTCGCCGAGATCGGTCAGCAGGTGCGGGCCCGAGGCGTCGGTCGCCTCCATGACGTTCCACGAGGTGCAGGTGCCGGTCGGGGCCGGGCCTGCCAGAGGCGTGCTGACACCCTCGGCCGACAGGGTGAGGGGTGTCGGGCCCGCGGTCGGCTTCATCAGGTCGCGCTCGGCCGCCCCGGTCACCCAGGGGGCGGTCAGATAGCGGACGTTGCCGTCGGCCCGGTCCAGGACCAGCGCCTCCGCCTCGGCCCCGGTCGCGCCGTCGACCCGGGCGAAGTCGAGGGCGGCGCCGCCCGTGCCGGCCCGCGGCTCGGCGTACCGGGCGATGCGCAGTCCGTCGTAGAAGAGCACCACGCGCGCCTGGTCCACGTCACCGGCGTAGAGCAGTTGTGGCGGTCCGGCCGGGGCGCCCGAGGGGGTGCCGGGCGTCGCCGAGACCTGCACGGACTCGCCGGGCCGGGCCCAGACGGCGAGTGCCCGGCGCAGCAGCGCGGTGTCCCCGGCGAGGTTGCCGCGCGCGGGCCACACGGAGAAGTCGGTGCGCGCGGACGACCGCCACGCCGTCGGGGCGATCCGCGTCACCTTCCCGGGGTCGAGGGCGGCCTCGGCGGCCGGGTTCTGCGCGTACGACGGGGCGGCGGCGCCGTCGGGTCCCCAGCCGCCGCTGGGCAGGGCGAGCAGCGCTCCGCAGACGGCCGCCGCGACGCCGGCGGCGAGCGCGGCCTTCGTGTGCTGCCTGCGCCGCATCAGGTCGGTGGGCCGGGCGTGCAGCGAACAGGGGTCGAACTCGGGTGACAGGAGCAGGGCGTCCTTGGCCTCGACACCGCCCGCCTCCTTGAGCGCGGCGCGCGGGTCGTCGACGCCCGCCGCCGTCAGCACCTTGCGTACGTCGGGGTCGGGCAGCTTCTCAAGGCCGCGCAGGACGTATGCCGCGCGGGCGGCGCCGGACAGGGCCGACAGCCGCTGGTCCAGGGCGAGTTCGTCGGCGCCGCCCGAGCGCGGGAAGAGCCTCAGGCCCCACACCTGGGGCAGCAGCGGCGGCAGCTGGGATCGCTTGGGCCAGGCCGCGCGCCGCAGCGGCACTCCCGCCTCCAGTGCCGTACGCACGACCTTGAGGCGTACGAGGGCGTAGCCGGGGTCGCCGTCGCGGCCGGTGGCCTGGGCCGGGATCAGGGTGGCGGTCGTACGGCCCCGGGGCAGGGCGCGCTGGGTGAGGGCATGCGCGGTCAGCACCCGTCGGTTGCGGCCGAGGCTCGGCGGCAGCACCAGATAGGCGAGCCGGACGAGCCGCGGGTAGTGTTCGACGAGGGCGGCCTCGGCCTGCTCGACGTCGACGACCGGTCCTGGGGAGGCTGCGGAGCGCTGGGCTACATCCTGTGACTGCACGTTCAGCAAAACGAGCGAATCGGTGGATGGTCACCTGGCTCCGGAGAGTTACTCCCCGGGGTGTACGAGCAGCCGCGCGTAGTTCGCCATCGAGCGCTGGTAGCGGGGCAGATGGGGCGCGAGGGCGGCGATCACCAGCGAGAGGCCCTCGCGTTCGCGGCCCAGGTCGGCGAGGCAGAGCGCCAGAGTGGCGCGTACGGCATCGTCCAACTCGTCGGAAGGGGCGTCGAGTTCGGGAGTGAGGAGCTTGACGCCTTCCTCGGCCTGCCCGATGTTCCGCAGCGAGCTGGAGAGTTGGATCTTGGTGCGGCGGCCGCGGTAGCCGCCGAGGCCGCGGGCGAGCGCCTCCCGGTACAGCGGCACGGCCTGGTCCGAGTGGCCGGTGGAGTCCCAGGCGCAGGCCCGCTCGAAGAGGCCGACGGGGCTGTCCGCGGGCAGTTCGGCGACCAGCGCGTCGATCACCGCCCGGAAGTCCGCCGCGTCCGCTTCGTCATAGTCGTCGAACGTGGCCCAGGCCGCCGCCGTACGCTCTTCCCAGTCTTCGGTCACGGCCACACCTTCGCACACACGTGCCCGTTGCGGCATCGGCATTCCCACGGGATGCCTTTCCGTCCGTAACGAGGGAGATTGAGCACTTGGCGCGCCACAGCCGTATCGAAGACCAGGGCCCTCGCCGGGGCTCTCGACGGCGTGGGCGCCGACAGGCACCGGAGGAACGTATGAGGTTGACACGCGAAAAGCTGAGCGGGCACGGCCTTGCGGTCGTCGCGGCCGCGGCCCTGCTGGCGCTGACCGGCTGCGGCGGGTCGGGCGGGGGAGGGACCAAGAGCGACTCGGCCGGCCAGGTCCCGGCCACCGCGACCGGCAGTCTGGAGGATCTGGCGGCCGAGGTGAAGTGCAAGCCGGACATACAGACGGACGCCGACGAGATCCGCCAGGCGATCTGCAAGAACACCGACGGCAAGTTCGTCCTCGCCACCTTCGCCACCGACCGCGGCCAGCGCGAGTGGATCAACGACGCGAAGGACTACGGGGGGTTCTACCTCGTCGGCGCCAAGTGGGTCGCCGTCGCCGACCAGAAGGTGGTCACGGCGCTGCGCGGCACGCTCGGCGGTGACATGGAGGTCGGGACCGACCACCACCAGCACTCCCACAGCGGCTGAGCCGCGCGCACGGCACACACACAGAAGGCCGGTGACGGGATCTCCCGCCACCGGCCTTCTCAGTGCCGTGCTAGCTCTTCGGTGAAGCGACTACTGCCTTTGGTGAAGCGACTACTACCTGCACTGCTGACCGGTGTTGATGCAGTTGGCGATCTTGTTCGCCAGACCACCGGTGGTGACGCTGATGAAGTCGTCGTGGTCGGTCGCCGACTTGTGGAGCTGCTCCGGGAAGCCGTCCACCGCGTACGCGTTCTTCACCACGCCGTTCTGGAGGACCGGCGGCGCGATCTTGTAGACCAGGCGCATCGTCAGCTGCGGGATCGCCTTGAAGCCGTTGCCACAGACGCCGCTCGCCGGATCGGCGAAGGCCACGTGCGTGCGGTGGTTGGCGCTGTCGATGTTCTGGCCGTCCCAGCAGCTCTGGAAGGCGAACGTGCGGACCACGTTGCTGCCCTGCGGGCAGATCGGGTACTGCGACGTCAGCTGGACCTTGTTCTCGAAGCCGGTGCAGCTCCAGTGCGCGTTGGCGTTCGCCAGACCGTTGGTGGTGGTCTTGGCGTCACCGGTGATGATGCGCAGGAACTGCGGCATCGCGACGACCTTGCTGGCCGGGCTGCCGACGTACTTGATCTGCGCCTGCACGGGCGTCAGGATCTTGCCGACGTTGCCTTCCTTGCCACCGCCGTCCGCGTTCTGGTCGAAGTCCTGCGAGCCGTCCTGGATACGGACGACCGGCCAGTAGTACGACGACAGGTCGTTCTTGTTCTGGCAGCTGGTCCCGCCCTGCAGGAATGTGTTGTTGCTGGAGAACGCGTTGACCTTCTGGTTGCCGACGTAGTCGTGCAGGTGGTGTGCGCCGTTGGTCACGCCGGGCGCCACGATCACGTTGTCGGTGTTGTGGTTCTTGTTCGCGTTCACACCGCACGCGGTGGTGAACGTACCCCTTGAGGCGTTGGCGGACTTCTGCGGCTTGCCCTGGACGTTCGCCGCGACCTTGGTGATGTCGACGAAGTCTGCGGCGACGGGACCGTTTCCGGCCTGGCCGCCGATGTTGGCCGGTGCGCTCGCGCTCGGAGCCGCGCTGGCCGAGGCGCCGCCGTTGTTCTGCTGGCCGCCGTTGTTCTGGCCGCCGTTGTTCTGCTGGCCGTTGTTCTGGCCACCGGCGGTGGTCTGGGCCTGGTTGGCGGTGGTGCCGGTGCAGGCGGCGAGACCGTCCAGCGTGGTCGGCGCGGCGGCGCCCACCCGGGTGAAGTCGATCTTGATCCGGCCGATGACCGCGGTCCGCTTGTCCTTGAGCGGCGACAGGATCGCGTTCTGGACGAAGCCCGCGTCATTGGCCTGAGCCTGACGCGACGAGGCCAGCCGGGCGTACGCCTCGGTGATCTGCTTGTCGAGCGTGGCCAGCTCCGTGTCGACGTTCGACTTGGCGTTGGCGGGCACGCTGGTCAGTTTCTGCCCGACATCGGGGCAGGAGATGGTGGCGACCTGGGCGGCGGCGGCCTTGGTGGTGTTCGGGCTCGAGTTGGTCTCGTGCGCCGAGGCGTAGAAATTCGCCCAGATCAATCCGCCCCCACCGATCGCGAGCGCCGCGGATGCGGCAACGGCGCGAACAGCCAGTGGCGAACGTCGTTTGCGAGTGTTGCGTCCCATGGAACTCCTCTGACTTCCTTGCGGGGCATCGAGGCGCCCGACAGGAGTGAAGCGGCGTCCATCAGTACGCAGGTGACTCCTGAGGCGTTCAGAAACCCTGGAAAATCTTAGAAGTTCGTGAGGTCATTTCCGGCACAATGGGCTCAGAAGCGCATGTTTTTCGGTGAGTTGATCTCGAAAAAAAGGTTTGAACTATATTCAACGACGTCGGCGGGCGCTTCTTCTTCACTGGCTGCCGTGATCCAGATACGCCAGTACGGCGAGTACGCGCCGGTTGTCATCGTCGGAGACCTCCAGCCCCAGTTTGGTGAAGATATTGGAGGTGTGTTTGGCGATCGCCCGTTCTGTGACGACGAGTTGGGCCGCGATCGCCGCGTTCGAGCGCCCCTGCGCCATCAGTTCGAGCACCTCCAGCTCGCGCGGGGTCAGCCGCCCGAGCGGCTGCGCGGTATGTGAACGCCGCGCCAGCAGCTGCTGAATCACCTGCGGATCCATCGCGGTCCCGCCCGCGGCGACCCGCCGCACGGCGTCGATGAACTGCTCCGCGTCGAACACCCGGTCCTTGAGCAGATAACCGACCCCGCCCGTGCCGTCCGCGAGCAACTCCCGTGCGTACAGCTGCTCCACGTGCTGGGAGAGTACGAGCACCGGCAGCCCCGGTCGCTCCCGGCGGGCCTGAAGCGCGCACTGCAGCCCCTCGTCCGTGTGCGAGGGCGGCAGCCGTACGTCGACCACGGCGACGTCCGGCGCCAACTCGGCCAGCGCCCGGGTGAGTTCGGGTCCGCTCTCGACGGCGGCGGCGATCTCGAAGTCGTACGCCTCGAGCATCCGGACCAGTCCGTCGCGCAGCAGGAACAGGTCTTCGGCTAGGACAACGCGCAAGGGATCTCCATGGTGACCATGGTGGGGCCGCCCGCGGGGCTGCTGACGGCCAGGACGCCGTCGAATGTACCGAGCCGCCGCTCGACGCCGGTGAGCCCCGAGCCCGCGCCGACTCGGGCGCCGCCCTCCCCGTCGTCGGTGACGGTGATGCGGAGCATTCCGTCCCTGTGCTGGAGGTCGACCCAGAGGCGCTCGGCACCGGAGTGCTTGACCGCGTTGGTCAGCACCTCGCTGACGGCGAAGTACACGGCGGACTCGACGGGCGCGTCGGCACGACCGTCCATGTCGACGTCCACCTCGCTCACGAGAGGCAGCCGCAGCACCAACGCCCTTACCGCGTCGCCGAGTCCACGCTCGGCGAGCACGGGTGGATGAATACCCCGCACGAGGTCGCGCAGCTCGGTGAGCGCCTCGGCGGAGGACCGACGGGCCTGGGCGAGCAGCTGTCGGGCCTTGGCCGGGTCCTTCTCGATGAGGACCTCGACGGTCCCCAGGTCCATCCCCATGGCGACCAGTCGCGCCTGCGCCCCGTCGTGCAAGTCCCTCTCGATGCGGCGGAGTTCGGCCGCCGACGTGTCCACGGCGGTGCGCCGGGTCTCGGTGAGGACGCGGACCCGTTCGGCGAGTTCGCCGTCGCCGGAGGCGAGGACGGAGCGGGTGAGGAGGAAATGGACCCGCAGGAGGGCGGGGGAGAGGGCGTAGGAGGCGGCGAGGAGCGCCGCGCCCAGCGCCCCCGCGAGGAGGGCGGAGCCCTGTCCCGACACCGGCACGAAGCCGTACCACCAGCCCACGTGCGTGCCGTCCGTGAAGACCCGCCACAGGCCGGCCGCCAGCGCGAAGCCCTCCAGGGGGTAGAGGAGGAGGGCGGCGGGCAGCAGCGCGGTCACGAACCCGGCGGTCATGTCGACCACCAGCCAGCCGAGGTCGCGCCAGGTCGCCGGGTCTCCCAGCATGCGGAAGCAGCGCGTCCACGGGGGCGTGTCCGCGGGCAGGCTCCTGTACGTGGACGGAATCCGTATCCCGCACCACTCGGCGGCGATGATCCGCCGCCGGTCCGCGAAGGCCCGTACGCCGGTCAGGACCCAAGGGGTCGTGACGATCCCCACCCCCGCCGGCACCAGCAGGATCGACACGACGGACAGCACGAAGAGAACAACCGCTCCGGTGAACCCCCCGACGGCCAGCACCAGCCCTCGCCCTGCGGCGACCAGTACCTCAGGCCCGCGCGCCCGTATGCCCCTGCCGCTCCACATCTCCATACCGCCAGTCTCACCGACCCGCCCCGCGAGGTCACTGGGCCGAGCACCAGGGTGGGGGTGGTGCCAGGTGCACCCCGGGGGCGGGGCTTTCCTCGCCCCGCCGCCCCTGCCCGTCCCATCCCGAACCCGGGGGGTGCGCCCCCCGGAAGCGGGTGCGCGGCGTCTGCACGTTATTGCCTGTGGGGTATTTGACCGAGCAGG
>NZ_JBEYFS010000363.1:0-7519 GCF_040634475.1 Streptomyces sp. NPDC007095 | reverse complement strand
GCGGTGTCCGGTCCGGTCGTGACCGTGGCCGCCGTGGCCGTCCGTGGCGCGGCGGAGGATGCGGCGACGGCGGGCACGGCCAGCGGGCCGGCCGTCAGGCCCAGCACGAGGGCGGCGGCGACGGCGGTGCCGGTTCGGGTACGGGCGGGCATCTGCGGCTCCTGGTGTGGACGGGACGGTGAGATCATCCTGCGGTCGCCCACCCGTTCCCGGATCCTCCCCGAGGACGGCCCGGCCCCTGGCACCGACCCGGATCAACTGCCTTGCAGCATAAGGGCGTTGTGGGGGATCACCCCTAGGTGGGGTGCGGCGAAAGTTTCGTGGGCAGGGGAGGGTAAAAAACTGTTATCGCGGAGGGCGGTCCTCCGTCTCCTGTGTGTCGGGACCCGATGAACGGCTGTGATCTGCGGCATAGCGCGCGGACAGGCCTGCCGGGGTGGGGGATCCTGCACTCCCGCCCGTGTGTGCCAAGTGGCAGGGGCGGTCACCGTGACACCGGAGGGGACGTACGTGGACGGGCGGCAGTGGCGCTCCATCATCGCGGCCGCGCAGGCCGGCGACCGGCGCGCCCTCGACGAACTCGTCGCGGGCTGGCTCCCGCTCGTCTACAACATCGTCGGCCGCGCCCTGAACGGCCACGCGGACGTCGACGACGTCGTGCAGGAGACCATGCTGCGCGCCGTCGACAACCTCGGCTCGCTGCGCGACCCGGACAGCTTCCGGTCCTGGCTGGTCGCCATCACGATGCGGCAGATACGGGAGCGCTCGCGCCGCCGGACGGCCGAGCCGCTGGCCGACGGCGCCGGCGAACAGGCCGCCGACTTCGCCGAACTGACCGTGCTGCGACTTCAGTTGGAGGGGCAGCGGCGCGAGGTCGCGGAGGCGGTGCGCTGGCTCGACGACGAGGACCGCCAGTTGCTCTCGCTGTGGTGGCTGGAGGTCGCGGGCGAACTCACCCGGCGCGAGCTGGCGGCGGCGGTCGGGATCAGCAGGCAGCACGCCGCGGTGCGGGTGCAGCGGATGAAGCAGCGGCTGGAGACCGCACGGGACATCGTGCGGGCGCTCGACGGCCACCACCCCGGCGCGGGCAACTCCCCCTGCCCCGACCTGCGGTTGGTGACCGCCCGCTGGGACGGACGGCCCGACTCGGTGTGGCGCAAGCGGGTGGCCCGGCACATCCGGGGCTGCGCGTACTGCTCGGGCGCCCGCGAGGCCGTCGTACCGGCCGAACGCCTCCTCGTCGGGATCGCCCTCGTCCCGCTGCCGGTCGGCTTCACGCTGTCGCTCGCGCTCGGCGGCAAGACGGCGGTCGCCGCCACCTCCGTCGGTTGGTCCGCCAAGCTCCTCGGCCTGCTCACCAAACCCGCCGTCGCCGTCACGGCCGGCGCCACCCTCGCGGCGGGCGGCCTGTACGTCGTCACCCGGACGCCCGACGACCCGCCCCCGGCCCTCGCCGCGCCCACGGCGGCGAGCACCGCACGCCCACCGTCGGGACGTACGGGCGAGCCGTCCGCCTCCCCGTCCCCCTCCGCCTCCCCGGCACCGTCTCCGTCGCCCTCGAAGACCCGCGTCCAGCTCTACGGCACCGTCGTCGACGCCGTCGACAGCGCGCCCGCCGCGAGCGCGCTCCCGGCGGCGCTGCCCCGGCGCGCCGAGAAGGGTGTCACCGCCACCGGTGCGCCCGCCACGGGCCTCACCCATCGCGGGGAGACGGTCACCCTCAGCGGGCAGGGCTACTTCCGGGTCCGCTGGCAGGTCCTGCCCCAGCAGCGCACCGGCGCGCTGCTCATGCCGAGCTGGACGGGGCTGAGCGGCAAGCTCTTCCACGTCGCCTCGGGCGGCGGTCACCGCATGGACGACGTGCAGTCGGGCTCGACGGACGGCACGACCTGGATGGGCGGCCCGTCCGTGGGCTACGCCGTCCTGCCCTCCGGCACCCAACAGATGTGGCAGAACGAGTACTTCTGGATCGACGGCACCGTCACCCTCCACCAGAACGAGGGCCCCGCCGACTACAACCTCTTCGTCCAGACCTCGACCTGGGACAAGGTGACCGAGGACGTCCGCACCGGCCCCGCCCAGGGCGTGATCCGCTACGGCCTCGTCCGCGACAACGGCAAGGACACCGCCCCGGTGCCGCAGTACCTGACCCGCTCGACCCCGGCCGACCCGGCGACGGTGAGCCGGCGCTCGCAGGTCGCTTCCTGACTCCCTCTCCGGCTCACCGCGGCACGCCGACTCAGGCCCTGCGCAGCGCGCACAGCGCGTCGATGCGGTTCGTGGTGATCGAATCCACCCCCATGTCCAGCAGCCGGCGCATGGAACGGCGGGTGTCGGGTGTCCAGACCGAGAGCAGATGGCCGCCGCGGTGCACGCGGGCCGTGAGGGCACGGTCGACCAGGCTGAATCGGTAGTTGAGCCAGCGCGGCCGTACGGCTTCGAGGAGGGCCGGGCGCGGCGGTGCGAGACTCGTCCAGGTCAGCGCGATCTCGGCGGCGGGGTCGGTGGCGCGCACCGCCAGCATGGCGGGGGCGCCCGCGCAGTAGTACACCCGGTCCTGGGCCCCGCACTCACGGATGACGTCGACGATCCTGCGTACGGCCGTGCCGTCGGGCTCTCCCGGCAGATCGACCAGGACCCGGCTGTCCTTGGTCGCCTCGAGGGCCTCCGCGAGCGTCGGCACCGCGCCGCCCGTGAGCCCTCGCACCTCGTCCGAGGAGAGCGACCTGAGCGGCCGCTCCAGCTCCCACAGCCGCTTCAGCGTCTCGTCGTGCAGCAGCACGGGCACCTTGTCGCGGGACAGCCGTACGTCGATCTCGACCGCGTCCGCGCCCAGTTGGAGCGCGGAACGCAGCGAGTCGAGGGTGTTCTCGCGGACGCGATAGGGGTCGCCGCGGTGGGCCACGGCAGTCACGGTGCGCATGGGCCCATTGTGCTGGTCGCTCAGGGTGTGAGCCACGCCGAGGCGTAGGTGTCGATCTCCTCGGCGAGGCGCGTCTTGCCGGCCGGGTCGAGGAAGGACGCCTCCACCGCGTTCTTGGCGAGCGCGGCGAGGCCCAGTTCGTCGAGGTCGAGGAGCCGGGCGGCGACCGCGTACTCGTTGTTGAGGTCGGTGCCGAACATCGGCGGGTCGTCGGAGTTGATGGTGACGAGGACCCCGGCCCGGGTGAACTCCTTTATGGGGTGCTCGTCGAGGGCGCGGACCGCGCGGGTGGCGATGTTGGAGGTCGGGCAGACCTCCAGCGCGATGCGGTGCTCGGCGAGGTGGTCGAGCAGCTTCGGGTCCTGCGCGGAGCTGGTGCCGTGTCCGATGCGCTCGGCGCGCAGCTCGTTCAGCGCGTCCCAGACGGTCTCCGGCCCGGTCGTCTCACCCGCGTGCGGCACCGAGCGCAGTCCGGCCGCGATCGCCTGGTCGAAGTACGGCTTGAACTGCGGCCGTGGCACGCCGATTTCGGGGCCACCGAGCCCGAAGGAGACCAGCCCCTCCGGCCGCAGCCGGTCGTCGGTCGCGAGCCGCAGGGTCTCCTCGGCCGCCTCGAGCCCCGCCTCGCCGGGAATGTCGAAGCACCAGCGCAGGACGACCCCGAACTCGGCCTCCGCCGCCTTGCGGGCGTCCTCGATGGCGTCCATGAAGGCGCGCTCGTCGATGCCGCGGCGGGTGGAGGACCACGGGGTGATGGTCAGCTCGGCGTAACGGACCTGCTGCCGGGCCATGTCCCGGGCGACCTCGTACGTCAGCAGGCGTACGTCCTCGGGGGTGCGGATCAGGTCGACGACGGACAGGTACACCTGGATGAAGTGGGCGAAGTCCGTGAACGTGAAGTAGTCCGCGAGGGCCTCGGGGTCCGTCGGCACCTGGGAGTCGGGGTGGCGGGCGGCGAGGGTGGAGACGATGCGGGGGGAGGCGGATCCGACGTGGTGCACGTGCAGTTCGGCCTTGGGCAGTCCGGCGATGAAGGTGTGCAGGTCGCGGACGCCCACGCGGGTGCTGAGCTGGTCGGTCAAGGATTCCTCCCCGGAACGGCGCCCCCGGACCGTGGTCGGGGGACGCGGGTGATCGGCTGATCGGTGATTCGGGGATCATCGTAGGCCGCCACTCACGGGGTGAAGCCCCGGGCCGTAGCATGACGGCAGGTACGACAGAGGAGGGGACCTCACGCATGTCCGAGGACGCGCAGGCGCCACAGGTGCCGCAGGTGCCGCAGAACGCCGCCGCGACCCCGTGGGCGTCCCCGGACCGCTCGGCTCCGCCGCCGACGCAGATCGACGTGCCGTTGGCCGTCGGTTCCGAGGACGCGATACCCGGCGGGAACCCCCAGCCGGGTTCCCCGCCCAAGGTCCCCCTGGACAAGGGCGCCGCCGGACCGCGACCCGGGCCGGACCCCTGGGCTCCGCCCGCGGACCAGGCACCCTCCCGCGCGCCCGGTGCTCCCACACCCCCCTCGGCGCACAACCAGCCGACGGTCGTCGCCCTCCCCGGGCCGGGCACCCCGAGCCACCCCCAGTCCCCGCCCCAGGCCTGGGACAACCCCTTCGCGTCCCCCGCCGCCGCGCCTCCGCCCCATCCCCAGCCCGCCCCCGGAGAGCCGGTTCCCCCGCCGCCCATCGCTCCCGAGGGCCCCGGCCAGGTCCCGTACGGCTACGGATACGGCTACCCGGCCTACCCCGCGCCGGGAGCCGGCTACCCGGGCGCCCCCGGCTACGGCTGGCCCATGATGCACCCGGTGCCGAGCAACGGCATGGGCACCGCGGGGCTGGTGCTCGGCATCATCTCGGCTGTCGTCTTCTGTCTGTGGCCGGTCGCGATCATCCTCGGGATCCTCGCGGTGACCTTCGGCGTGCTGGGGCGACGCAAGGCGCGCCGCGGCGAGGCGAACAACCCCGGTCAGGCGCTGGCCGGGATCATCTGCGGAGCGGTCGGCATCGCGCTCGGCATCGCGATGATCGTGGTCTTCTTCGTCCTCCCGGACGACAGCGGCGACAGCGACCCGTTCAGCGGAGACGACGGCTACTCCACTTCACTCGTCGTGCCGCACCTCGGCTAGATCACCAACCGCTCCCGCACCTCGGCTAGATCACCAACCGCTCCCGCGCCTGACCTGGTTCTCCCTGAGGAGCCGCTCCCGCGCCTCCATCAAGGCGAATCCCAGCAGGTTCGGCCCCCGCCACCGCTCGGGATCCGTCGCCCGCTCGTCGTCCGCCGCGAGGCCTATGCCCCAGACCCGGTCCATGGGGCTGGCCTCGACCAGCACCCGTGCGCCGGTGCTCAGCAGGAACGCGCGCAGCTCGGGGTGGGCGGCGAACTTGTGCACGCTGCCCTCGACGACGATCCCGAAGCGCTCCCGCTCCCATATCGCCTCGTCGAAGCCGCGCACGAGCCGCCCCGTCTTCTTGGCGAGCGCGGGGCTGGACGCCTCGATCGCGCGCCGCTCCGCCTCCGCGTCGCCGAAGAGCCGTGCCTTGCCCGCCATCATCCAGTGCTCGGCGGTCGCGTAGGAGACACCGTCCACCTCGAACGGTGACGGCCACCACTGGCTCAGGCAGCTCGCACTCACCTGACCGTCCGGTCGCGGGCGGTGACCCCAGAAGTGCAGGTACTTGACTCTCGCCCCCGAGCGGACCGCGCTGACCAGCGCTTCCCAAGAATCGATCTTCGCCATGCACGCCACTTTGGCACGCACCACTGACATTCCGTCCCGCCTTTTCCATGGGGACTCGACACCTGGTCGACAGATTCCGTCGCGTAACCAAAAGGCAACAACGGAATCACTTGTTGGAGTCCCTTTGCTCTGTCAGGATCGGCACTCAAATCGAGCTGGAGCTACGCCCACCCCTGCGGCAGTGGGGAGAACGGCGGAGGAGAGCGACATGCACAATCCGGGCCATCGCTTCCAGGCGCAGGACCGTTTCGCGGAAGGCGCGCAGTACATCGCGGGCCGGCTGACCAAGGGCACTTCGGGCCGTACGCACGCGGTCGTCGACCCCGCCACCGGCGACGAGGTCTACACGTACGAGCTGGCGAGCACCGTCGACGTGGACGCGGCCGTCGCCGCCGCCCGTGAGGCGTTCCCCGGCTGGGCGGGCGCCACCCCCGGCGAGCGCTCCGACGCCCTGCACCGCTTCGCCGCCGTGCTCGCCGACCGCGCCGAGGAGTTCGCCCGGGCGGAGTCGCTCCAGTGCGGAAAGCCCCTCAAGCTGACCCGCGAGTTCGACGTGCCCGGCACCATCGACAACACCGCCTTCTTCGCGGGCGCGGCCCGGCATCTGCAGGGGCAGTCCGCGGGCGAGTACTCCGGCGACCACACCTCGTACGTACGCCGCGAGCCCATCGGTGTGGTCGGCTCCATCGCGCCCTGGAACTACCCCCTCCAGATGGCCGCCTGGAAGATCCTCCCGGCGATCGCCGCAGGCAACACGATCGTGCTGAAGCCCGCCGAGCTGACCCCGCTGACCTCGCTGCTCTTCGCCATGGCCGCCACCGAGGCGGGCATCCCGGAGGGCGTGATCAACATCGTGACGGGGGCAGGCAAGGACGCCGGTGAGCACCTCGTCGGCCACCCCGACGTGGCGATGACCTCCTTCACCGGGTCCACCGCGGTCGGCAAGCGCGTCGCCGAGATCGCCACCTCGACCGTCAAGCGGCTCCATCTGGAACTGGGCGGCAAGGCCCCGTTCGTGGTCTTCGACGACGCGGACCTGGACGCCGCCGTGAACGGCGCGGTCGCGGGCTCGCTCATCAACACCGGGCAGGACTGCACGGCCGCCACGCGCGCGTATGTGCAAAGGCCCCTCTACGAAGAGTTCGTGTCCAGGACGGCCGCCCTGATGGCGAGCGTCCGCCTCGGCGACCCGTTCGCCTCCGGCACCGACCTCGGCCCGCTGATCTCGCACGCCCAGCGCGACCGCGTGGCCGGATTCGTCGACCGGGCCCGCGGCTACGCGCGTGTGGTCACCGGCGGAGAGATCCCCGCAGAGCTCAAGGACGGCGCCTACTACCGGCCCACGCTCGTCGCCGACGCTCCCCAGGACAGCGAGATCGTCCAGTCCGAGATCTTCGGTCCCGTCCTGGTGGTGCTCCCCTTCGACAGCGACGACGAGGGAATCAGGCTCGCCAACGACACTCCGTACGGTCTCGCCGCCTCCGCGTGGAGCCGGGACGTGTACCGGGCCAACCGTGCGACCCGCGAGATCAAGGCGGGCTGTGTGTGGGTCAACGACCACATTCCGATCATCAGCGAGATGCCGCACGGCGGCTACAAGGCGTCCGGCTTCGGCAAGGACATGTCGGCGTACTCGTTCGAGGAGTACACCCAGATCAAGCACGTCATGTTCGACAACACCGCGGTCGCCAGGAAGGACTGGCACCGCACGATCTTCGGGGACCGGCCCTAGGCCCTGTCGTCAAATTCCCGTCTGCCCTGCGGCGCCATGCACGCACTCTCACCGCACCAGGCACAGACCCGAGTACGTCCAGTACGAGGGCCTGTGCCCGGCACGCCGAGAGCACGCACCTGACGCC
>NZ_JBEYFS010000362.1:0-7702 GCF_040634475.1 Streptomyces sp. NPDC007095 | reverse complement strand
GCGTCCGGGCCGCCTCGGCGAGCCGGCCGGACTTCGGGCCCCAGGTCGCGGAGAGCACGCTGAAGTGTTCGGCCTTGAGCAGACTGTCCGGGCGGCCGTGCCGCACGGCCGGCGCGGACCCCGGTGCTCCGGCGGCGCGGGCGCTGGCGGACCGGCAGGCCCTGCTGTGGCTGGCCGCCGCCGTGCTCGGTGTCAGGGAGGCCGCCGATGACGGCCGCGGCCTGTTTCTGGGCGCTACGCACTGGGCGCTGCTCGCGCTGTCGGGCATCGCCGGACGGCTGGGCGTGCCGCTGCCCGGGCCGGTCCCCGACCCGCGCGCACCCGTCTGGGCGGAACTGGCCGGCCGCGTCCGCCACGGCGTGGACTGCGATGTGTACGCCACCCGGCTGCTGTGGTGAGCGGGCCCAGCCCGGCCGACGGCCCGGGCAGCACCACACCCCCCGGGGCCGCACCCCCCGAGGCCGCACCCCCCGGGGCCGCACCTTCGGGGGCCGCACCCCCCGGGGCCGCACCTTCCGGGACCGTGTCCGCCGGGGCCGTACCTTCCGGGGCCGCACCTCCTGGGGCCGTACCTCCTGGGACCGTGTCCGCCGGGGCGGGTTCCGGCGGCCGGGGTTCCGGCGGGTCGGGGCGGGCCGGGGCGGGGGACGGCGGGGGAGAGCGGGTGCCCGGTCGGCTGCTGCCCGGACCGCACTCCGGCCCGCCGCCAGGGACCTCGCCTGTTCCGCCGTCCGGGCTGGCGCCCAGTGCGCCGTCCGGTCCGCGGGCGGGTCTGTCGTCCGGTCTGCCAGCCGGTGTGCCGGCCGGGCTGTTGTCCGGGTGGGGGGCCGGGGGGCTGTCCGGGCTGTCGCCGGGGCGGCCGTTGCACGTGGCGGGGCCGGACGGGCCGTGGGAGCAGGTGCACGACCAGCTTGCCGGGCAGGGCCATGCCCTGGTGCACACCACCTGGGGGCAGTGGCTGACGGCGGCGCTGCTGGATCCCGGGCTGCGGTCTCTGCTCGGCCGTGACTGGCCGCGTTACCGGCAGACGGCCGCTCCGGCGGGCCGGCTGCGGTTCGCCGTCTCCCGGATGGTCCTCAAGCACACCGCGGCCGCCGTGCTCCAGGTCCCGGCGGACGCGCTCGACCTCGCCTACCGGCCGGGCGGCCGTCCGCATCTGCGCGGTCTGGCCGAGGCTGAGGTGAGTCTGGCCCACACCGACGAGCTGATCGTGGTCGGTATCAGCCGCAGCGGGCCGATCGGGGTGGACGCCGAGCCCGTCACCCGCCGGCCCTCCTTCGAGCTGCTGCACCCCTATGTGTGCACCCCGGACGAGGCCTCGGAGCTCGCCGCGCTGGGCGAGGACGAGCGGGCGCTGCGGCTGCTGCACCTGTGGACCCTCAAGGAGGCCTACACCAAGGCGCTCGGGCACGGCATGCGGCGCCGTTTCTCGGCGGTCGGGTTCCGCCGCGACGGGCAGGGCCGTACGGTCCTGGCCGGCGAGCCGGACGGCGTGGCGCGGTGGATTCTGGCCACCCATCTCGTCCACGGCCGGTATCTGGTCAGCAGCGCCCGCCGTCCGCCGGAGGAAGTCGAGAGCGCTTCGCGGCCCGCTCCACACCCGCTTGAGGAAACAGGCCTCCCACCTGCGGCGACGTTAGGCTGGCAGCTGCCGGGCAGCTCCGGCGCACAGCCGACATGACGAGAGGCGGGCGTCGTGAACCACCGTGCAGCCACCCCACCGCACCCGGCCCGGCCTGTCCCCGTGCGGCCTGTTCCCGCCCGGCCTGTCCCCGTGCGGCCTGTTCCCGTGCGGGGCGGCGCCGCCGCAGGACGTCCCGGCGGCAGCTTTCGCCGCCGCCCGGCCCGTCGCGGGCCGGGCGCCGCGGCCCGTGCCCACCGTGCAGCCGGCCCGTTTGCCGTCACCCCGCCCGATGCTGTCCCGCCCGCACCCGCACCCGCACCCGCAGTGGCACCCGCACCCGCAGTGGCCGTGCCCGCCGTGCCCGCGCCAGCGGCTGCTGCACCCGCAGTGGCCGTGCCCGCCGTGTCTGTCGTGCCTGCGCACGGCCGGCCCGGCCCGTCCGCCGGGCCGGCCGTGCGTGCCCTCCCCGCACCCCTGCCACCCCTGCCACCCCTGCCGCCCCTGCCGGTCTTGCCGGTCTTGCCGGTCTTGCCGGTCGGGTAAGGGGTGCAGGGGGCCGGTCCGCCGTGCCGCGGGGGCGGGTCCTGGGGTCCGGGAGGGCGGATGAGCAGCCAGTACGTGCCGCAGGGCGCTGTCCTTGCCGTGGTGTGTGAGCCGGTCCCGCTGTCGCCGGGCGGCCCGCTGGTCCTGGAACTGCGCGGCCCGCTGGGCCCGGCGGACGCCGAGACGGTCGCCGCCCGGCTCGCGCAGCGCCACCGTGCCTTCGGGGTCGCGCTGGACAGTCACCGGCCCGGCCACCACACGCTGCGCCTGACTCCGCCCGCCGCGGGCGGGTTTGCTGCGCTGCCCGCGGACCTGCTGGCCGACCTGCTGGCCCCGCCCCCGCCGGGCGGGGAGATCCTCCCGGTCACCGGACACCAGCAGACCCTGCTGCGCGCCGCCCTCACTCCCGCCCCCGCCGGCACCGCCGCCCCTGCCGCCCCCGCCGGCACCGCCGCCCCTGCCGGCACCGCCGGCACCGCCGCTTCTGCCGGCACGGGCACCAACAGCAGCGACGGCGGCGGCAGCAGCGGCGGCGGCGGTGGGGGTGGTCTGGTCGAGCAGCTGTACTGGGACTGGTCCGGGCCTTTTGACGTGGCGCGGTTCGCCGCGGCGTGGCAGTCCGTCGTCGACCGGGAGTGTGTCCTGCGGGCCTGTTTCGACTGGGTCGCCGCGCCGCGTCTGGTGCTGCACGCCCGGGCCGAGGCGGACATCGCCGTGTTTTCCGCGGCTGTTGTCACCTGGCCCCAGCTCCTGCGGCGGGACCGGGCGCGGGGGTTCGCGCTGCACCGGCCGGGGCTGCTGCGGCTGACCGTGCTGGAGGCGGAGCCCGGCGGCGGTGCGGGTGCGGCGGCGGTGCGGGTGCTGCTGACCTATCACCCGGCTCTCCTCGACGAGCGGGGTGTGCATCTGCTGCTGCGGGAGTTCTACCGCGCCTATGCCGGCGGCGGTGTCCTGCCCGGCGGGGAACGCCGTCCCGACCTGCGCGACCACGCCCGCTGGCTGGCGGGCCAGGACACCACGGCCGCGCGGCAGTTCTGGGCCCGCGCCGCGCCGCCGCCGCGGGCCGCCGCCCGCCCGGGACGGCCGGGGGGCGCCACAGGGCAGAGCGGGCCCGGTCTGCTGCACACCCGGCTGCGGGCGCCGGAGACCTTCCGGCTGCGTTCCTGGGCCGCGCTGCGCGGCGCCGCCGAGTCCAGCGCGCTGCACCTGGTGTGGGCGCTGCTGCTGTACCGGGCGGCTCGCGCCCCGGGGCCGCTGCCGGTGAGTTTCGGGGTGCAGCTGTCGGGCCGGGACATCGCCCTGCCGGGTGCCGCGGGCATTCCCGGCCTGCTGGACAGCCCGCTGCCGATGACCGTGACCGTCGATCCGGCCGCCCCGCTGGCGGACCTGCTGCACCAGGTCCGCGACACGCTGCTGGACCTGGCCGCCTACCCGTGGGCCAGCACCGAGACGATCCGCGCGTGGACCCCCCGCCCGCCCGCCGCCCCCGGTCCTGTTGCCGGTTGCGGCCCCGTTGCCGGTTCTGGTCCGGTCTGCGGTGCCGGCAGCACCCTGGTGCGTTTCGACGGCCCGCTCCCGCTGCCCAAGGCCCTGCGCAGCGAACTCGCCGCCCAGGGCGTCCACGCGGACACCCCCCGCAGCGCGGCCGGCGCCACCGGCGGGCCCGTCACCCTCGCCGCCCGGCACGACAGCGCAGGCGGCCTGGTCCTGGGCTTGTTTTACGACCGGGCGCAGCTGGCGGACGAGGACGCTGCCGTCCTGCACTCCCAGTGCGTACGCCTGCTGCGCGCGCTGCCCGGGTACCGGCAGGCCGAGGCCAGTGCCGGACAGCTGCTGGACCTGCTGGCCCACAGCGCGATACCGCGCACGGCCCGGCCCGTGCCGCCCCCGCCGCACCCCGCCCTGACCGTGCTGCGGCCCGGGCATCCGCACGCGGACGTGATCTGCCTGGTCACCGCCCCCGGTGTGCCGGCGGGCAGCTACGACCTGTTCGTCCGCGGCCACCGCGGCCCGGAGCAAATCGTGGCCGTGCACGGGGACGGCGCGCCGGGCGTGCTGCCGGCCGTGCTGCACCAGGCACCCGGGCCGGGCCGGCGCCTGGTGCTGTGCGGGTGCGGGCCCGGCGGGAGGGCGGCCTACGAACTCGCCCAGCGCACGCCGCATGCTCCCGGCGCCGCGGCGGCCGTGGTCATGACCGGCATCGGCGACGCCGCCGCCTGCGCGTCCGCCCTCGCCCGGGGGGTGCGCTCCGTCCTCACCCCGCCCCCCTGACCCCGCCCCGCCCCGCCCCGCTTCGCCCCGCCCCGCCCCGCCCCGCCCCGCTTCGCTCCGCCCCGTGCTGCCCCGTTCCACCCCGTGTCAGGGCCGGTCGCGCCGGAGCTGGACGTGCGTCCGCTCGCCGTGTGCGTCCCTCACGCCGATGGTGACGCTCTCCCGTGCCCCGGCGGGCTCTTGGGGTATCCCGTCCCTCTGGCAGGCGGCCTGCGCGAGGAGTTCCTCGTTCACCCGTACGCCGGTGAGGCGCTCGGCCGGCGCGCAGAGGGCCGCCTTGCGGTCGGTACCGGGAGCGTCGCCAATCAGCTAAGCGATCCCATGTCAGAGGTAGTGCCTGGCGACGGGGCTGCCCACCGTGGAGGGGTGGCGTGGGCGTGCAGGTGGAAGCCCGCGCCCAGTGCTGCTCCTCGCGGCCTGTGTCGGCTGGCGGTGGGTGTGCTGATCGTTGTCACGCCCTGGTGGCGGTGCGTTGAAGGAAGCCGTCTGCCGGGTGCGGGACTTGATCACACTGGACGGCAGGAACAGGCCACCGGGCACCGCCTCGCGCACCGCGTCCCACTCGTCCGCCGTGCGCCTGGCCGGATCACCCGGCCACGTCGTGAGGACACCGGCCGTCAGGTCGGCGTGCCACTTCGCCGACCGCAGAGCACGCCCGGCCTGCCCCTGCGCCATGCGGACGATGCGATCGTTGACCTTGACACCCCCGGGCGGCGCGACGGTCCAGCCGAGGCGGCGCAGCGCCATCCACGCGTTCGACGGCAGTTTCCTGCCCCCGGTGTCCTCCCCGGCTGCCAGAGTGTCCACGTCGGCGGTGTTCCAGTGTTCGACGGTCAGCACGCGGGCCATGCCCGACACCAGGCTCACGCACCAGCCCACGCGCTCCGCCAGCACAGCAGTGGACAGAAGTTCGCCGGTCCTCTCATCCACGCCCGTGCGCAACAAGCCACGGGCGCGCGCGGTGCGGGAGGTCTCGCCCTCGGCGAGAGGCAGCTTCCGCTCACCCGGAATCACCGCCGCCCGCGCACTGGCCGCTCTCCGCCAGCAGCCGCTTCCGCGCCTCCATGCTGCGCATCCCGTACAGCCGCCCCGCGAACGTGGTGGCCAACGAGACAAAGTCTTCGAGGAGTTCATCCCGCCCGCCGGACTTCTTCGGGTGCAGTACTTCGAGCGTGACGCCGTACACGGCGAACAGCCGCTTGAGCCACCCCACACCGAACCGGGCCAGCCGGTCCTCATGCGTCACCCGCACCACGCTCACCGAGCCGTCGGACACCATCGCCAGCACCGGTTCAGGCCGGGCCGGCTCTCCCGCAGACCAGAGCCACGGTCCTTGACGACCTTCACGACCTCGCCCGTGGACGTGGCCCGCAACTCCTCCTCCTGCGCGGCCAGCGAGGACTCCTGCCCGGACGAACCGGAGACACGCACATACAAAACCCTCCCGCCTCGGACGGGAGGTTGAAGAGGCGCTACCACGCTTCATGTTCTCCACATCGACCGAGGAGAACCGGCGCTCACGCCCGACCCACATGGACGGGATTTTGCCATCGACAGCCCACTGGCGAAGCGTCATCGGGTGAATCCCCAGACGCTTCGCAGCCTTGGACATGCGCAGCAACTCCACATACCCAACCATGCATACACAACACTATGGATAACTGATGAAGTTGGTGAGCCCGGCGCTGGAACCCGCGGCGCCGCGCCCGTACAGAAGGGGGCCTGGCCGAGCCGTCGAGGGGCAGACGGCCAACCCCGCCGGGCAGTCCGGCCGGACCCCGCCTGCCCGCCTCGGCTTCGGCCCCGGCCCCGTGTGCCGCCGGCCCGCAGCACGCCTCCCGCCCCTGCCCGTTGCCCGCTGCCCGCCGCGACCGCCGCGACCGCCGCGACCGCGGCGGGCAGCGGGCAGGAGCAGCGGGCAGGGGCAACGGGCAGGAGCGGGAGGGGCCCGTCAGGCTGTGAACAGGTCGTAGGTGGAGCTGTGGCGCGGGCCTGCGAGGACGTCCAGCTGGGGGTCGACGGTCAGGACGGCCTGGTGGAGGCGTTGCAGCTGGGGGGAGGGTTCCACCCCCAGGTCCTCGATCAGCCGTACCCGCAGCCGGCGGTAGACCTCCAGCGCGGAGGCCTGCCGGCCCGAGCGGTACAGCGCCACCATGGCCTGGGAGTGCAGTCCCTCGTGCTGGGGGTGACGGGCGGTCAGTTCGATGAGTTCGGCGATGAGTTCGGCGTGCCGGCCCAGCCGCAGGTCGGCGTCGATGCGCCGTTCCACGGTGACCAGCCGGCTCTCCTCCAGCCGCACCACCTCGATCTCCAGGACCGGCCCCAGCCGTACGTCGACCAGGGCGGGGCCCTGCCACAGGCCCAGGGCCGCCTTGAATCGGGCGGCGGAGACCTCGTCGTCGCCACTCTCGAAGGCGGTTTGTCCCTCCCTGGTCAGGCGGTCGTACTGGTGCACGTCGACGCAGTCGGGCGGGATCTGCAGCAGATAGCCGCCGTGCCGGGTGGCCAGCACCTCCTTGGCGCCGCCCGGCGCACCGGGCCCCATCGCGGTGCCCAGCCGCCGGCGCAGCTGCAGGATGTAGGTCTGCAGCGTGGTCAGCGCGCTCTGTGGCGGCTGTGTCGCCCAGATCTCCTCCATGAGGGTCGGGACGGGCATCACCCGCCCGGGATACAACGCCAGCAGCGACAGGATCTGCCGCGGCTTGCCCGCGCTCGGAACGATGGATCCCCCGTTGACCTCGGCACTCAACGGACCCAGAACCTGAATCCTCACGGTCTCCTCCGTATTCCGTATGTCGTCGAGCTCCTTGTCCCGTTCCACTTTGTTGGCCAGAAATCCGCGCCGCCGCTCACGCTAGCCGCGGCCGTCCCCGTCCAGCGTTTTCCTGGATCCGTTCTCGAGCGGACTTCCAAGTCCGGTGCCGCGTACGCCGTCCGACGCTCTGGAGAACGTGTGTACGGCCGCTCGAGGAGAACTCCTGATTCCGCTGTCGCCGCACTCCACACGGCTACCGTCGTCCCCTTTTCGCGCGCCGGCGCGGGGGCCGGCCGGATCCGTAATCACCGCCACCGGCGCAGTCAAGACGCCATTTCCCCGGCCCCGCCGCGTACGCGCCGCACCGCGCGCCGCCCGCGCCGCCGTTTGGCCCGCGCCCCCCCACCCCCCCCCCCCCCGCACTGCCCGCCCCGGGCCGAAGCGTTTCACCCCCCCCCCCCCACCCCCCCCCCCCGCGCAATGAACCCCGCCCTGTACCGTGCTCAACG
>NZ_JBEYFS010000361.1:0-7710 GCF_040634475.1 Streptomyces sp. NPDC007095 | reverse complement strand
GTCACCTGCCGGGGGTCGAGGAGGGCTGCGCGGACGGGGTGGGGGCGGGGGTCTGCGGGGTCGGGACCCGCGGGGTCGGGGTATGCGGGGTGGCGGTATGCCGCGTGGCGGTATGCGGGGTGGCGACGCCGGCGGAGGGGACGGCGGCCGCCGGTGCGCTGGTGGCCGGGGCCGGGGCCGTGGTCTGCGTGAGGGCGAGGACCTCGGGCGGGCGGACCACCGGGGTGCGTGCGGAGGACTGCTGGGCGGCCGTTCCGGGGACGCCCTTGACGCTGCCGTCCGGGTTGAGGAAGGCCGGGTCGCCGCCCGGCACCATGCCCAGCTCGTGGGCGCGGCGCTGGAGGGCGTCGGGCGCGGAGTAGGTGTCCACGTCCCGCTGCAGCGCCTGCTCCTCGTCGGTGAGACTCTTGGTGTCCCTCTGCAGGTCGTCCAGGCGGAACGAGCCCTCGCTCAGCGCGGAGTTCAGCACGAGGAGGCCGATCAGGCCACCGCCGAGCAGGAGCACGACGAGCAGGACGAAGGGCGTGCGGGCGGCATGGCCCCCGCCGGCGGGGAGGAGCCGGGCGAGCCTGGCGGCCCGCCCCCTGAGTTCGGGTTTCCTACTCACTCGATCTCCCCCTCCTGGTGCCTCACTCGGCGTCCTCGCGGATGCGCTGGGCCCCGCGCAGCCGGGCGGGGGCCGCTCGCCGGTTCTCGGCGACCTCTTCCTCGGTGGGAAGTTCGGCACCGCGCGTGAGCAGCTTGAGCCGGGGCTGGTAGCGCTCGGGGACGACCGGCAGACCGGGCGGCGCGGTGGTGGCGGCACCGGCCGCGAACACCTGCTTGACCAGCCGGTCCTCCAGCGAGTGGTACGACAGGACGGCGATCCGGCCGCCGACCGCGAGCGCCTTCACGGCCGCGGGAATCGCCCGCTCCAGGACGCTGAGCTCCCCGTTGACCTCGATGCGCAGCGCCTGGAAGGTGCGCTTGGCGGGGTTGCCGCCGGTGCGCTTGGCGGCCTGCGGCAGGGAGTCGCGGATCAGCTCGACGAGCCGCGCACTGTTGCTGAAGGGTTCCTTCTCGCGTTCGCGCACGACGGCGGAGACGATCCGTTTGGCCTGCTTCTCCTCGCCGTACGCGCGCAGGATCCGCACCAGTTCGCCCGGCGGGTAGGTGTTGAGCACCTCGGCCGCGCTGATGCCGGTCGTCTGGTCCATCCGCATGTCGAGCGGGGCGTCCTGGGCGTACGCGAAGCCGCGGTCGGCCTCGTCGAGTTGCATGGAGGAGACACCGAGGTCGAACAGGACGCCCTGGACACGCGGGATGCCGAGGCGGTCGAGCACCTCGGGCAGTTCGTCGTAGACCGCGTGCACGAGGGTGGCACGGTCACCGAAGGGGGCGAGCCGCTCTCCGGAGAGGCGCAGCGCCTCCTTGTCCCGGTCGAGGGCGACCAGACGGGCCTCGGGGAACTGTGTCAGCAGCGCCTCGCTGTGGCCGCCGAGTCCCAGGGTGCAGTCGACGACCACGGCGCCCGGCTCGGTGAGGGCCGGGGCCAACATGTCCAGGCACCGCTGGAGCATCACCGGGACGTGTCGACTCTGGCTCAAGGGGCCCTCTCAGGTCCGGCGCGGCCGTACGCACCGCCGGGTCCCCACCCGCTCGAGAAGGGGAGGCCTGCTGGCGCCGGGTGAGTGGCGTCAGCCGACCGGGAGCGGGAGGAGGCCGAGCCGTACGTACGCGCCGCGCACGCGGGGGGAGACGCCGGAAAAACGCCGGGTCTCCAGGGGAAAGCAGTCCAGCAGGGAGAGTCTCGCCTCCCGCTTCGCGTCACTTTAGTCCACGGTGTCTCGCGGTCAATCAACCGGCATGCGCGTCGCGTACCGCTCCTCCATGAACCCCTGATCGAAGCTATGAATCAGCAAAAATCACCTATCCAGGTGATCTCCAAACACCCATGTGGGTTACCTCACAACAAGACGCGATGACGTTCTTTGTCCCCTCTCACAGCAGGACTACTTCGTACGTGACCAGTAACGTCATAGCTATGACGACTTCTGCATCCGTACCCACAGAGCCCGAAGACGCCATAACAACGGGCGGCGGCGTGACCGACCGTCTCGTCGAGGCGAACCAGCAGTACGCCGGCGCGTTCACCGATCCCGGGATGGATGCCCGCCCCGTGCTGCACGTCGCGGTGGTCGCGTGCATGGACGCCCGGCTCGACCTGCACGCCGCACTCGGCCTGGAACTGGGCGACTGTCACACCATCCGCAACGCCGGCGGCGTCGTCACCGACGACGTGATCCGCTCCCTCACCATCAGCCAGCGGGCGCTCGGCACCCGCAGCGTCGTGCTCATCCACCACACCGGCTGCGGACTGGAGTCCCTCACCGAGGACTTCCGGCACGACCTGGAGATGGAGGTCGGCCAGCGCCCCGCCTGGGCGGTCGAAGCCTTCCGGGACGTCGAACAGGACGTACGGCAGTCGATGCAGCGCGTGCGCACCTCACCGTTCCTCCTGCACACGGACGACGTGCGCGGCTTCGTCTTCGACGTGACGACGGGCCTGCTGCGCGAGATCGACCCCGCCTGAACACTCCCACCGAGCCTCTCGTAAAACTTCCTGGGGCCCTCGTGGGACCCTCACTTCACGAAAGAACCCCGACCCACCGGCGCCCAAAGGGTCGCAAGACCTGACATATCGCAGCCAGTTATCCACAGGCGAGTGACACGAACCGGTAACGGCAACAAGAATGCGGTTGTGGCGTCACGCGGAACCTCTCGCGCGTGGTGTCCGTGTTTCGGGGTGGGCCGGTCCGCACAGGGCGTCGGCCCGAGAACGGGCCGAGGAGGGCCGGGTGACGACCTATGACGATCGAGCGAGCCTTACAGATCTGACCGCCACTGTGGAGCGTGTCCGCAGTTCGGTGGAAGGAGTGATCGAAGGCAAGCCTGAGGTCGTACGGCTTTCGCTGACCGTGCTGCTCGCCGAGGGACATCTTCTGATCGAGGATGTCCCCGGCGTCGGCAAGACCATGCTCGCCAAAGCACTGGCACGGTCCATCGACTGCTCGGTGCGGCGTATTCAGTTCACGCCCGACCTGCTGCCCTCGGACATCACGGGTGTGTCCATCTGGGACCAGCAGCGCCGGGACTTCGAGTTCAAACCGGGTGCGATCTTCGCGCAGATCGTGATCGGCGACGAGATCAACCGCGCCTCCCCCAAGACGCAGTCCGCGCTCCTGGAGTCGATGGAGGAGCGCCAGGTCACCATCGACGGGCAGACCTACGAACTGCCCAGCCCCTTCATGGTGGTGGCCACGCAGAACCCGGTCGAGATGGAGGGCACCTACCCGCTGCCGGAGGCCCAGCGCGACCGATTCATGGCCCGCGTCTCCATCGGCTACCCCAGTGCGGAAGCCGAGCTTCAGATGCTGGACGTCCACGGCGGGGTCTCCCCGCTGGACGACCTCCAGCCGGTGGCGCACGCGCACGAGATCGTGAAGCTGATCGACGCGGTCCGCACGGTCCACGTCGCGGAGACGGTCCGGCGGTACGCGGTGGATCTGGTCGCCGCCACGCGCACCCACCCCGACCTCAGACTCGGCGCCTCACCGCGTGCCACGCTGCATCTGCTGCGCGCGGCGAAGGCCTCCGCGGCGCTCAGCGGCCGGGAATACGCACTGCCGGACGACATCCAGGCACTCGCCGTTGCGGTCCTGGCCCACCGTCTGCTCCCCACGGCCCAGGCGCAGTTGAACCGTCGTACGGCCGAGCAGGTCGTCCAGGAGATCCTTCAGCACACCGCCGTTCCCGCGGCGCCCCAGCAGCCGGGCTTCACGATGGGCCGCGGCGTGCCCGCGTACGACCAGCAGCCGCCCCGGAGGCTGTGATGACGCCCGGGGGGACCGGCGACGCCGAGGAGGACAAGGGCGGGCTGCGCACCGCGCTCACCGGTCTCACCACCCGCGGACGCTCCTTCCTGGCCGCCGGCATCGCGGCCGCGATCTGCGCGTACGTCCTGGGGCAGAGCGATCTGCTCCGGGTCGGCCTGTTTCTCGCGGTCCTGCCGCTGGTCTGCGCGACCGTGCTGTACCGCACGCGCTACCGGGTCGCGGGCAGCCGCAGGCTCTCCCCCGGGCGGGTGCCCGCCGGTTCCGAGGCCCGCGTCCATCTGCGGATGGACAACGTCTCGCGGCTGCCCACCGGCCTGCTGATGCTCCAGGACCGGGTGCCGTACGTGCTCGGCCCGCGGCCCCGCTTCGTCCTGGACCGGGTGGAGGCGGGCGGCCGACGCGAGGTGTCCTACCGGGTCCGCTCCGACCTGCGCGGCCGCTATCCGCTGGGTCCGCTGCAACTGCGTCTGACGGACCCGTTCGGGATGTGCGAGCTGACCCGCTCCTTCTCGACGTACGACACCCTGACGGTCATCCCGCGCGTCGAACCGCTGCCGCCGGTGCGGCTGAGCGGTGAGGCGAAGGGGTACGGCGACGGGCGGCAGCGCTCGCTGGCACTGGCGGGCGAGGACGACATCATCCCGCGCGGCTACCGCTACGGCGACGACCTGCGCCGGGTGCACTGGCGCCTGACCGCGCGCTACGGCGAACTGATGGTCCGTCGCGAGGAACAGCCGCAGCGCTCCCGCTGCACGGTGCTGCTCGACACCCGGGGCATCGCCTACGAAGGCGCCGGCCCGGACTCCGCCTTCGAGTGGGCGGTGTCGGGGACGGCGTCGACGCTGGTGCACATGCTCGAGCGGGGCTTCTCGGTGCGGCTGCTGACGGACGACGGCAACTCGGTGCCCGGCGAGGGCGCCGACGGCTTCGCGGGCGCGAGCCAGGAGTCGGCGGACGCGGCCGGACTGATGATGGACACGCTCGCGGTCATCGACCACTCGGACGGCGCCGGGCTCTCCCGGGCCTACGACGTCCTGCGCGGGGGCAACGAAGGGCTGCTGATCGCCTTTCTCGGCGACCTCGACGAGGAGCAGGCGACGGTGCTCGCCAAGATGCGCCAGCGCAGCGGCGGGGCCGTCGCCTTCCTGCTGGACAGCGAGACCTGGGTGCGGGAACCGACCGACGTCCCCGGCCCGTTGGACAGGAGCGAGGATCGACTGCGCATGCTGCGCGAGGCGGGCTGGACCGCCGTGACGGTGCCACGGGGGGCGGAGCTCGCCGATCTGTGGCGGCAGGCGGACCGGCAGCGCATGGGTGCCGCCTCGACAGGGAGTACGGCAGGGGGTGGAGGATCATGAGCGGGCGGGCTCGGCTGACGCTGTATTCGGCGGCGGCCACACTGATGGCGGCGTGCGCGCTGCTGCCGCTGGTCAAGCCGGCGACGTGGATCCTCCAGGCGGCGTTCCTGCTGGCGCTGCAGTCCGGTGTGGGCGCGCTGACCCGGCGGGTTCCGCTGGCCCGGCCGCTGACGGTGGCGGCGCAGGCGCTGGTGACGCTGATGCTGCTGACGCTGGTCTTCGCCCAGCAGCAGGCCCTCTTCGGCTTCGTCCCGGGACCGGAGGCGTTCCGGCATCTCGGCGATCTGCTCCAGGCGGGCACGGACGACGTCGGGCGGTACGCGATTCCGGCGCCGCTGTCCGACGGCATCCGCCTGATGCTGATCGGCGGTGTCCTGGTGATCGGTCTCGCGGTGGACACGCTCGCGGTGACGTTCCGCAGCGCGGCCCCCGCCGGACTCCCCCTGCTCGCGCTGTACTCGGTCGCCGCGGGCCTGTCGGGCGGCGGCTGGGCCTGGCTGTGGTTCCTGCTCGCGGCCGCGGGCTATCTGATGCTGCTCCTGGCGGAGGGCCGCGACCGGCTCTCCCAGTGGGGCCGGGTCTTCGGCGGCGCGCCCCGCTCACAGGGGCTGGACGCCTCCTCGGGCACGGTCGCGCCGGTCCGCACGGGGCGGCGCATCGGCGCGGTCACGCTGGGCATCGCCCTGGCGGTACCGCTCGGCCTGCCCGCCCTCGGCGGCGGTCTGCTGGGCGGCGCGGGGGCGGGCGTCGGCTCGGGTTCCGGGGGCGGCACGATCTCCGCGGTGAACCCGCTGGTCTCGCTCCGCGACAGCCTGAACGTGGACGAGGACCGCCAGGTCATGTCCTACCGCACCAACTCCGAGGACACCCAGGACATGTATCTGCGGATCGTGTCCCTGGACGACTTCGACGGCACGGCGTGGAAGCCGGCCCAGCGGCACATCCAGGATGTGCCGGACACGTTCCCGACGCCGATCGGCCTCGGGGCCGACGTCCAGCGCAGCGAGATCCAGACCCGCATCTCGGCGGCCGACTGGTACGCGCAGGACTGGCTGCCCATGCCGTACCCGGTCAGCAAGGTGAACATCAGCGGCAGTTGGCGGTACGAGCCGGTCGGCCGCACGCTCGTCGGTGACCACGGTCAGAACACGCGCGGCCTGCAGTACGAGGTGACGAGCCTGATCGTGCAGCCGACCGCGCAGCAGTTGGCGAACGCGCCGGAGCCGTCGAAGGCCCTGAAGCGCGAGTTCACCAAGGTGCCGTCTTCGCTGCCGGCGGTGGTGGCCGCCACCGCGCGCAAGGTCACCGCGGGCTCGGCGAACCACTACGAGCAGGCGGTCAAACTCCAGGACTACTTCGCGGTGAACGGCGGATTCACCTACAACACCCAGGTGCAGGTCGGCAGCGGCTCGGCCGCGATCGCGCGCTTCCTGAAGGACAAGCAGGGCTTCTGCGTCCACTTCTCCTTCGCGATGGCCTCGATGGCCCGCACGCTGGGGATTCCGGCCCGGGTCGCGGTGGGATTCACGCCCGGCTCCCCGCAGGCCGACGGTTCGATGTCGGTGGGTCTGAGGGACGCGCACGCCTGGCCCGAGCTGTACTTCGAAGGCGTGGGCTGGACCCGCTTCGAGCCGACCCCGAACCGGGGCTCGGTGCCGGAGTACACCCAGACGGACACGCCCGGGTCGGCCTCGTCGACGGTGCCGAAGCCGTCCACGTCGTCCTCCGCGGCGCCCTCCACCGCCCCGTCGGCCAGCGGCAACTGCCCGGCCGAGCAGAAGAAGCTGGAGGCGTGCCCGAGCCAGTCCGCGCTGGCCACGGTTGGCTCGAAGGACGACGGCACTCCGTGGTTCCAGATCCTGGGATACACACTGGCCGGGCTCCTGCTGCTGATCGTGCCGATGCTGCCGATGCTGTGGCGGATGCGGCTCCGGTCCGTGCGGCTGGGTGCGCACGGCCGCAGTGAGGCGGACGCACCCGCGTACACGCTGGCGACGTGGCTGGAGGTGACCGATACGGCGTGGGACTACGGAATCGTGCCGGACGAGTCCCAGACACCACGGAAGGCCGCGGCGCGGATCGTGCGGCTCGGGCTCCTCGAAGCCGAGGCGTCGGAGGCGGTGCACCGGATGGCCGCAGCGGTCGAGCAGGTGCTGTACGCCCCGCACCCGCGGCTGACGGCGGGGCTCGCGGAAGACGCCCGTCGTGTCACGGACGCTCTCGGCGCCCGGGCGAGCCGCACCGCCCGCCTGCGTGCCCTGCTCGCGCCCCGCTCAGCCGTCCGGGTGGCCTGGGCGGCGTCGGCCTACTGGACGGCTCTGTCGGCTCGGCTGGCGGCGCGCAGAGAGACCCTGCTGCGACGCCCTTCGGGGCAGAACAGCTGACGTCGCACCAACCGCATGTGGCCCGTGTCCCCGGCCGGGACCGGACTTTCACCGAGTGGCTCGCGCGACGCTGACCGTCGCCATGTGATTCCC
>NZ_JBEYFS010000360.1:0-7821 GCF_040634475.1 Streptomyces sp. NPDC007095 | reverse complement strand
GTCGGCGAGCGCGCCGCGTGCCTGGAGCCGGATGAGGTGACCGAGTACCTCATAGGTCACCAGGTCGTGCCGACCGGGGTCCGCGGACCCCGGTTCAGCGGAACTCGGCGAGCCTCGGTCGCAGCCCCAGCAGGATCAGCGCACCCGCGCCGAGCAGCAGACCGCACGTCCACGGGAGCAGCCCGGTCGTCTCGGAGCGGCCCGCGCGGACCGCCGCCGTGAAGTGCCGCCGGTTGATGTCCGTCACCTGGTCCAGGGCCGTCATCCAGGCCCCGAAGTGGGCGTTGGACGTGCCCGGCTCCCAGCCCATGCAGAACGCGACGGCCTCGCGTTCCTTGCCCTGCGCGACCAGGGCCCGGATCCTCCGGTCGTCGCGCTGGTAGACGGCGTACGCGTCCACCGTCCGCTCCGCCGCGGCCCGTTCGCCGGGGAAGGTGAGGTTGGCGAGCTCGCGCGCGAACTCGCCGCCGAAGTCGAGGGTGCGGTGGTCGGCGCGGTACTCCTTCCAGGTCGTGGCGAGCCCGAAGTCGTACGAGTCGAGGGTCGCGCCCTTCATGCCGTACAACTGCTGCGACTTGGCGAGGAACGCCTGCGCGTACTGCGAGCGGCGCTCGGGGTCCAGCAGGTAGCGGCTCTCGTCGGCGTTCGCGTCGTAGGCGATCGCGCGGGCGCGGGAGAGGGCGACGACGGAGTCGAAGGCGTCGCGGCGGGCGCCGTACAGCCGGTCGGCGGAGGCGGAGAGCGCCTGGCTGCCGAGCAGCACGGCGAGCAGCGCGCAGACGGTGGCGGCCAGCACACCGGGGTTGAGGATCCGGTGGAAGCGGCGGGCCAGGTACCACTGGAGCACGCCGAGGGCGGCGAGCAGCAGCGCGCCGAGCGCGAGGACGGCGGCGAGCTGGGCCGAGAGCACCGAACGGGCCTGTTCGTACTGCCGGTTGAAGGCGCTGTTGTTGGAGTCCACCAGCTTCCTCGCGCTCGGCAGGAGCTGGGCCTGGAGGAGATCGGTGGCCTCGCGGTAGTCGACGAGCGCGGCCGGTCTGCCGCCGGCGCGGTCGTCGTTCTCCAGCGCGCGGCCGATCAGTTCCTGGTACTCGGCGAAGTCGTCGGTGAGCGACTCGACGGTGTGCTCGTCGGCGGCGTCGCCCTGGGCGGCGACGGCGAGCGCGCGCAGGTCGTGGCCGATCCCGCGTCGCGCATCACCGTAGAAGCCGACCGCCTTCTCGTACGGCGTCGCCAGCCGCCCCTTGCCCCCGTCGCCGCCGGCCAGCAGGAGGTTGGCGGCCTGCGCGTCCATGTCGTTGAGGGCGAGGTTCAGGTCCGCGGCGCTGGTGGTGCGGGGTGCGTCGCGGCCCGCGACGGTGTCCCAGGTGCCGGTGGCGGCGAGGCCTGCCAGCGCGAGCAGCAGGGCGAGGGCGACGGTCAGCAGGAGGGTGACGGTCCGCAGCAGCCGCAGTCGCGCGGGCAGGGTCGCCCAGAAGCGGCGGTGCAGGGCGGTGGCGGCTCTTCGGTGTGCGAGACGAAGAGGGCGCCGGGGACTTCGGGGGCGCCTGGGGCGTCGCGGGCGCCTCGGCCGCGACCCTCCGCGCCGTTGCCGGGGGGCGCGCCCAACCCCGGAGGGGGCGGTCGCCACGCGCGGTGGCGCTCCGACGGTCCCGGCTCGCGCCGCAGGACTGTGCGTGGTCCCGGCTCGCGCCGCAGGACTGTGCGTGGTACCGGCCGTGACAGCCACGAGCCCCTCCATCGGCACGCCACGGACGCTCGTCCGTGTCCCCCGTGCCGCGCCCAGTCTGCGACCGCTTCACGTCACGCGCACCGGACCTTGATGGGCCCCTGATGTCGTCCCGGACGACTTTGACGCGGCCTTGACGCCGTCGACCGACCACACGTGCGAAAAGCACGGCATTCTCGTCGGCGGGGGCGGACCAAGTGCCGGACCGGAGTGCCGGACCGGAGTGCCGGACCCGAACCGGGGTGCCGGACCGGAGGTTGCCACCCCTGTGACCACACCGCCGTACCCCATTCGCCGTAATGTCCACCCGCCCTGCCGTTTTCTTCGCCATTGCCCACAATCGGATCACAATGGGCACCACGCCGGGCAGCACGTCAGGAGCACCCCGATGGCCACCACCGACCACTCTCGTACCAGAGGTACGACGGGTACGAGCCGGCTGCGTGCGTGGATGCTCGAAGGACTGTCCGACATGGGCAAGACCCCGCAGGGCCCGCACGCCCTGCCGGAGCCCGTGCACCAGGGGCAGCGCTGGTGGCGGGTGATGTGCCTGACCGGCGTCGACTACTTCTCGACACTGGGCTACCAGCCCGGCATCGCGGCCCTGGCCGCCGGGCTCCTCTCGCCCGTCGCGACCATCGTGCTCGTCATCGTCACCCTGGCGGGCGCACTGCCCGTCTACCGGCGGGTGGCCGAGGAGAGCCCGCGCGGCGAGGGCTCGATCGCGATGCTGGAGCGGCTGCTGTCGTTCTGGCAGGGCAAGCTGTTCGTCCTGACCCTGCTGGGCTTCGCCGCCACCGACTTCCTGATCACCATCACCCTGTCGGCGGCCGACGCCTCCACCCACCTGGTCGAGAACCCCCATCTCACCAGCACACTGCACGACAAGCAGATGCTGATCACCCTCATCCTGGTCGCGCTGCTCGGCGCGGTGTTCCTCAAGGGCTTCCTGGAGGCGATCGGCGTCGCCGTCGTCCTGGTGGGGATCTATCTCGCGCTCAACGCCGTGGTCGTGGTCGTGGGCCTGTGGCACGTGGCGACGGCCGAGCATGTGATCACCGACTGGACCAGCGCCCTGACCACCGAGCACGGAAACGTTTTCGCGATGGTCGGGGTCGCCCTCCTGGTCTTCCCCAAACTGGCCCTCGGCCTCTCCGGCTTCGAGACCGGCGTGGCCGTCATGCCGCACGTCCAGGGCGACGCCACCGACACCGACGAGAAGCCGGTCGGCCGCATCCGGGACACCAAGAAGCTGCTGACCACCGCCGCCGTGATCATGAGCGTCTTCCTCATCTTGACCAGCTTCATCACCACGCTCCTCATCCCGGAGCAGGAGTTCAAGTCCGGCGGCCAGGCCAACGGCCGCGCCCTCGCCTATCTCGCGCACGAGTACCTCGGCGGCGCCTTCGGCACCATCTACGACGTGTCGACCATCGCCATCCTGTGGTTCGCGGGCGCCTCCGCCATGGCCGGACTGCTCAACCTCATGCCCCGCTACCTCCCCCGCTACGGCATGGCCCCGCACTGGGCACGCGCCGTCCGCCCCATGGTGATCGTCTTCATCCTGGTGGCGTTCCTGGTCACCTGGATCTTCGACGCGAACGTCGACGCGCAGGGCGGCGCCTACGCCACCGGTGTCCTCGTCCTCATCAGCTCCGCCGCGATCGCCGTGACCATCGCCGCGCGCAAGGCCGGCCAGCGCAACTGGACCATCGCCTTCACCGTCATCTCCGCGGTCTTCCTCTACACGACCGTCGTGAACGTCATCGAACGCCCCGACGGCGTCAAGATCGGCGCCTGCTTCATCGCCGGCATCATCCTCGTCTCGCTGCTCTCCCGGCTGGCCCGCGCCTTCGAACTGCGGGTGACCAGCGTGAGCCTGGACGACATGGCGGAACGGTTCGTACGGGACATAGCCAGCCGCAGGATCCGGTTCATCGCCAACGAACCCGACAACCGCGACAAGGCCGAGTACCGCGAGAAGATCGAGCAGATCCGCGCCGACAACGACCTCCCGCCCCAGGAGGACTTCGTCTTCGTCGAGGTCACCGTCCTGGACCCCTCGGAGTTCGAGGCGGGCCTGACCGTACGCGGCGAGGTGCTCCACGGCCGCTACCGCGTCCTGACCCTGGAGTCCTCCTCCATCCCCAACGCCCTGGCCGCCCTGCTCCTGTATGTCCGCGACCGCACCGGCTGCACCCCGCACATCTACTTCGAGTGGACCGAGGGCAACCCCTTCACCAACTTCCTGCGCTTCTTCCTCTTCGGCCAGGGCGAGGTCGCCCCCGTCACCCGGGAGGTCCTGCGCGAGGCCGAACCCGACCGCGCCCGCCGACCGCGCGTGCACGTCGGCTGAGCGCTCCGCTGAACGTGCGGTACGCCACCCGCGGGTCCGTCGTGGCTGGTCGCGCAGTTCCCCGCGCCCCTTCAGGGCGCCGCCGAACCGCACCGGACTTCGCCGGGCCCGCTTCGGGCCTGTCCGGCGGATCATGCCGGAGACGCGGGTCCGAAAGGCCGGGTCCAGAAAGCCGTCCGTCCGTCAGTCCTCTTCCGTCGGGTAGTCCGCGCTCACCGTGAACCCGATGACCGCGCCTCCCCCCTCCCGCCGGAAGGCGAACGGCGCTCCGCCGTGGCCGGTGGCCACCTCGCGGACGATGGACAGACCGAGCCCGGAACCGGGCAGGCTGCGGGCGTCGGCGGCGCGGTAGAAACGGTCGAAGACCCGGACGAGATCGCCCTCGACCACGCCCGGACCCCGGTCGAGGACCTCGATCCGGACGCTGCCCGGCAGACCGCCGCCCACCCCGACGCCGGGGCGCACCGGACCGGTGACCGCGATCTCGATCGGCGCCTCACCTCCGCGGTCGAACTTGGCCGCGTTCTCCACCAGGTTGGATATCGCCCGCTGGAGCGCCGTGGGACGGCCGTCGACCGTCGTGTCACCGCCCACCCGGACGAGGATGTCCCGCCCGGTGCGGCGCCGCGAGGCGATCGCCACGTCCTCGGCGAGATCCGCCAGGTCGATCCGCTGCACGGGCTCGGTGTCGGACCGCCCGGCCGCGAGCGCCACCAGCTCGTTGACGAGGTCGGTCAGCTCACGGGACTCCTGCGCCAGGTCGGCGACCAGCTCCTCGCGGGCGTCGGGCGGCAGCTCGTCGATGCGGCGCAGCATGGAGATGTTCGTGCGCAGCGAGGTCAGCGGCGTACGGAGTTCATGGCCCGCGTCCTGGACCAGCCGGCGCTGGTCCTCCTCGGACTGGGCGAGCCGGCCGAGCATCCGGTCGAAGGAGCGGCCGAGGCGGGCCACCTCGTCGTATCCGGCCACCGGCACCTGGATGCCGAGCCGCCCGGTGCGCGCCACGTCCTCCGCGGCCCCGGCCAGCCGCACCAGCCGCCGGGTGATGCGCCGGGCCAGCCACCAGCCGAACAGCCCCGACGCGATCACCACCGCCCCCACCAGCAGCACGGTCCGCTGCTGCAGCTCCCGCAGCAGATCCTCCGTGTCGCTGAACTGCTGGGCCACCTGCACCGCGCCCCGCCCGCCGCCGAGCGCGACGGTCGCCACCCGGTAGCGGTCGCCGGCGACGTCGACCTCCCCGTGCTCCACCCACTTGCCCGCGGTGGCGGACGCGGCTGTCCGCCGGTCGGTGGCGGTCACGGGCAGCGCGGGGTTCCCGCGGTCGGATATCACCCCACCGCGCCCGAGCACCTGCACATCCGTACGGGCGGGCCGGATGATGTCGTCGAGGGGCCCGTCGTGATCGGGGTCGGACGACGAGAAATCACCCGGGTCCAACGCCGTCTCGCGCACCTGGACCCGCAGGTCCTGCACGACCCCGGAGAAGACGGTCTGCTGGTCCACCCGCACCAGCCGGGCGGCGGCGTCGTAACTCAGGAACCCGACGAGGACGGTGACCACGGCGGCCACGGCGGCGAAGGACAGGGTGAAGGTGGCCCGCAGGGAGGACACCCGCCGGGGCCGCAGCCCCGTGAGCCATCGGGGGGGCACTCAGTCCTCCCTCAGCACGTACCCCACGCCCCGGACGGTGTGGATCAGCGCCGGTGCGCCCGGCTCGTCGAGCTTGCGCCGCAGATACCCCACGTACACGGCGAGGTTCTTGGAACCGGGACCGAAGTCGTAGCCCCAGATGCGGTCGTAGATCGTGGCGTGGTCGAGGACGATGCCCGCGTTGCGGACGAGCAGTTCGAGCAGTTCGAACTCGGTGCGGGTGAGCTCCAGCTCGCGCTGCCCGCGCCAGGCACGGCGCGCCTGGATGTCCATGCGCAGCCCGGCCGCGGAGATCTGCCCCGACGCCTCCTTCGACGCGGACGCGGACACGGCCGGCGACGGTACGTCGGCGGGGGTGCCGTTCACCTGACCGGTCCGGCGGAGCAGGGCCCGGAGCCGGGCGAAGACCTCCTCCACGTCGAACGGCTTGACCACGTAGTCGTCGGCCCCGGCGTCCAGGCCCGCGATGCGGTCGGCCGTCTCGACCAGTGCGGTGAGCATCAGGATCGGCGTACGGTCCCCCTCCGCGCGCAGCACCCGGCACACCTGCAACCCGTCGATACCGGGCATCATCACGTCCAGGACGAGGACGTCCGGTGGCGTGCGGTGGGCCTGGGCCAGCGCCTCTACGCCGTCGGCGACGGCCGTCACCGCGTAGCCCTCCAGCGTCAGTGCCCTTTCCAGGGCATGGCGGATGGCACGGTCGTCCTCGGCGAGCAGCACATTCTGGGGCACCCCACCAGTCTGCCAAGCCCCTGGCCGGGTACCACCTGGTGGGCGGCGGTGAGGGTGGGCTTCTTACCGGCCTCTCACCCCTCCTCCCGCGCGCCCCTTACCTCGCCCGGCCAGTCTGTCCCGTATGTCAGGACGGGCCGACCCGCGAATCCCCCGGTAGGGGTCCGGCCCGTGCGGAGGGGGTGGCCGGAAGCGTACGACGGTGGCGGCCCACCCCCTCTTCCGGCCTTCTCGCGCTACGACATCTTCCTGCCTTCGCCGCACTACGGCCTCTTCCTGCCTTCGCCGCACTACGACCTCTTCCGGCCTTCGCCGCACTACGACCGCAGCGCGGCGAGCTGCTGCTCGAAGGGGATGACGGTGAACCTGTCGGCCGAGGCGACGGCCCCGTCGAGAGCGCGCGGCGCGATGGCGGCGGCGGTGTCGGTGTCCACGGCCGCCGACGCGCCCGCGACGTCCGCCTCGCCCGCCGCATCGGCCCTTCGCACAGCCCCGGCCCCAGAGCCCAGGCCTTCCATGAGCCTCCCCAGTTCGCCCGCCGCGCGGTCGATCCGCTCGGCGAGGCCTTCCGCACCCCAGTCCTCCGAGGCCGTGTAGACCGCGGTCGGTACGACCACGGCGCGCAGGTAGGCGAAGAGAGGGCGCAGGGCGTGTTCGAGGACGAGGGAGTGGCGGGCGGAGCCGCCGGTCGCGGCGATCAGGACCGGCTTGCCGGTGAGCGCGTCCTGGTCCAGCACGTCGAAGAACGACTTGAACAGGCCGCTGTAGGAGGCGGAGAACACCGGTGTGACCACGATCAGCCCGTCCGCCTCCGTCACCGCCTCCAGGGCCGCGGACAGCGCCCGCCCGGGAAAGCCGCTGGTGAAGTTGTGGGCGATCTCCACGGCCAGGTCGCGCAGTTCGACGACCTGGACGTCGACGGACGTGTGCCGGGCGGTGGCGGCGGCCAGCCGGTCGGCCAGCAGCCGGGTCGACGAGGGGACGCTCAGTCCCGCCGAGACGACGACGAGCTTCATGCGACGCTCACTTCCTGAGCCTTGAGCAGGGACTGGTGGGTCGGCGCGTCCGGCACATCCGCCGGGCGCCCCTTGGCGAACTCCTCGCGCAGCACCGGGACGACCTCCTCGCCGAGCAGGTCGAGCTGCTCGAGCACAGTCTTCAGCGGCAGCCCGGCGTGGTCCACCAGGAACAGCTGGCGCTGGTAGTCACCGGCGTAGTCGCGGAAGGCCAGGGTCTTCTCGATGACCTCCTGCGGGGAGCCGACGGTCAGCGGGGTCTGGTCGGTGAACTCCTCCAGGGAGGGCCCGTGCCCGTAGACCGGCGCGTTGTCGAAGTACGGCCGGAACTC
>NZ_JBEYFS010000359.1:0-7920 GCF_040634475.1 Streptomyces sp. NPDC007095 | reverse complement strand
CGCGTCGTTCCTGAACTCCACCGGATATGGAGACTTCCGTCCCACCAGGACACCCTTCCTCGGACCTACAAGATCCATTGTCAGAGTGTCCACACAACGGGAGTCACCTCACTCGCGGCATGAACCCCTGTGTCCACACTCCGAGGGGCACCTCAAGACTCGGCGCCACCACTTGGGTGGACTCTCACGCCGGGCAGACCCTGGACCGGCTGGCGACCGCCCGGGTGGTCCTGCACGGCCCCGCGCCCCACCTGTCAGGACTGGCCGAAGCCCTGCGTGAAGCCGGGACGGGAACCGTGGTCATGGGAGGGCCGGAACCCTGCCCGGCCGACCTGGCGGTGATCCTGCTCGCACCCCACGACATCGCCGGCGAACAGGCGGAGCGGCTGTCCGAGGCGTACGCGCGTGACTGGGTGCCACTGCTGCCCTCGTTCGTCGCGGGACCCGTCTCGGTGATCGGCCCGCTGCTGACGCCCGAACTCGACCTGTGTCCGAGCTGCCTGCGCCTGGAACTGGGGTGACATGACCGCCTTCGGCACCCCAGACCGCCTCGCCGGCTTCGGCGGCGTTGCTCCCGTGCCCCGCGACTCCGGCAAGATCAGCGGCAATCTTCGCCGGCCACGGCGCTACAACCGTCGCCTCCAACGCGTCTTCTACATCTCTGCGTTGTTCAGCATCCGCCATTGCGATGAGTCCCGTCGGTTTTACGAACGCAAGCGAGCCGAAGGCAAGCGTCACATCCAGGCTGTCCTGGCCCTGGCCCGCCGCCGCGTCAACGTCTCTGGGCCCTCCTCCGCGACGGACGGACCTACGAACTCGTGCCACCCACCGCCCTTGCGGCTTGACAGACGGCATTAGGAATCAGTGAAGGTAGCGACTCAGCCCGGGGAACCGACCCCGCGGACCTACGATGTCGGCGCGGGCCGGTGTGGTCGAGTCGGCCTCCGCCAGTTCCAGCTCTGCCACTGTGCTCTCGTCCAGCCACGTGGTGTGGCTGCCGCTGGTGGGATGCGCAGGAAGCTCCAGTGGGAGCAACTCGCGCATGAGCACGAGGGGATGCTGTCCTTCGACCACCCGTAACACTTTGAAACGAGTGGCAGGAGCGAAGACCAGCCGCTCCGGGGTATGCGGATCGATCATTCGTGTGCTACGGCCAGTCAGCGACCACACAAGGAACTTCGGTCCGCCCTCACTCGGCGCGGCTGTCGACGTGGACGCGGTCCAGAAACCGTGCTCGGTGACGAACTGATTCCTGCGATACCAGTTCTCCACCCCTTCGACTGCGCTGGTGTGCGCGATCGCGGGACCGCGGTAGGAGGGCAGTCGGCGTAGGCCCGACGCGACGCACCGAGCCAATGGCAGATGCACGCCCACCGTTCCTTCAAGTAGAGCATCGTCGAGCCACACCCACTCGGTAGTCAGGTAGAGGTGCACGGCCGCCAGGTCGACGAGTGCATTGACACCGTCGTCCCGGTGAGGCGACTCCGAAAGCTGTCCTGCCACGACTGTCATCGCCTGGCGGTACCGCTCGCCGTACATCCTCAGCAGCTGAAGCCGCTCTCTGGCGATGCCCCGCCCACCCGCGGGCACGATTCGGGCGGCTGCGCTCGGGATTGGCTGCACCCGAAATTTGGCGATGCGCGGTGTCAGCCTTGAGATGGTCGCTGAGCGAGGATCCGGGACTGAGCCAGGGGGCTCTGCTGCGAGGCTCATTGGGTGGGCGCTCCTCGATGTCACGGAGGACGGAGGCCTCCTCCTTCTGCGAGACTCCAGGAACGAGGCACTGCCCGCATATGGGCAGGACGCCAGAACGGCACGGAAAGTCAGCCGGGCTTTCCTGTTCGTACCAGCCGTTGGTGCTTTTTTGCCAAGGCACGGCGTGGGACGCAGTCTGAGCTGTACTGAGACGCCATCCGCTTATCGATCGCGGGGCTGGTCTGGTCGAACAGGGTTCCTGATCGGGTGATCGCGCGAGGGCCGACGCATGGCAGCAGGGCCTCTTGGTAGTTCGGGGGTGCGATCCCAACCGAGTACCAGGAGGCCCTGTTGCCGCAGTCTTTCGCGCTCGCCTGCGTGGAGTCCAACTCGCTGCCACCGTCGTGTGACTGCCTCGCGCACAGGTTCGGCAACGCGGCGGACGGGCCGGAGCGCACTTCGAGCTATGTCTCCGACATGACGGAGGCGGAGTGGCGGGTGGTGCGGCCGTTGCTGCCTGTTCCGGCCTGGCTGGAGGGGCGGGGCGGACGGCCGGAGGGCTATTGCCACCGTGTGATGCTCGACGCGGTGCGCTACGTGGCCGACAACGGCGTGAAGTGGGCCAACCTGCCCGCGGACTTCCCGCCGTATCGGCGCGTGCATGCCTTCGCCCGCCGCTGGCAGGTCACGGGGCTGCTCGCCGAGCTCCACGACCGGCTGCGCGACCAGGTCCGCCAGAAGGAGGGCCGCTTGCCGGACCCGACGGCCGCGATTGTGGACTCGCAGTCGGTGCGGGCGGCACCGAACATCCCCCGCTCGACGTCCGGCTGGGACGGCGGGAAAAAGGTGGCCGGCCGCAAGCGGCACCTGGTGGTGGACTGCCTCGGCCTGGTCCTGGCCGTCGCGGTGACCCCGGCGAGCGTCCAGGACCGCGACGCCGCCGTGCCGCTGATCGAGCGGCTGCGAGGGCAGTATTTCTCCATCCGACTGGTGTGGGCGGACGGAGGCTATGCCGGCCGGCTCGTCGACTGGGCCCGTGAAAAGCTCAGGCTCACCCTTCAGGTCGTCAAACGCACCGACGACACAGCGGGGTTCGTGGTGCTGCCGCGCAGGTGGGTGGTGGAGAGGACGCTGAGCTGGCTGATGCGCTCGCGTCGCTTGGTGCGCGACTACGAAACACTGCCCGCCATGCACGAAGCCATGGTGCTGTGGTCGATGACCATGCTCATGAGTGGTCGCCTGGCCGGACGCCGACCGGCTGGATTCAGACGGCCGGCACCGCGGGAGCGGTGAACACTCCCGGCCGCACTTGGAGCGCCCATCCCCGCTCCACCAGGTGCTTCGCCTTCGACCGCAGCCCCTCCACCTTCGCCGGCACCGCATCCAGCCCCAGAGCGACGGCCAGCTGCTGACGGCGCATGCCCTCCCGGCCCGCTTCCGACTCCAGCACCGACAAGATCTGCTGGTAGTCCGGGGCGAGGGCCGACGCGGCCATGTCCCCGGTCCGCCGCGGCACCACCGCCCCCGCCACCGCTCCAGACACCGGCTCCGTCACTGCGGAAGGCGGCTCGGCCAGTACCTCGGCCACCGTTGCACGGGCATTCACCAGCCGCCCAAGCGCACCTTCCGCGGCACCGAGCGCGGCCTGCACCCGCTCGGCCTCCTCCCGCAACCGGGCGATCTCTTCCCGGACCTTCTTCTCCCGGGCCTCCAGCAGACCGAGCACCGACGCCACCAGCCACCTCCACGAGCAAGACGAGCGGACGAACCACGCCCATCTCTCCCGCCACGAAGCAGAGTTCATGCCTACCCACCCCGAACTAAACGATCACGTTCGGAAAGCGGATGACGTCTGAGATTTGTGGAGTCCCTGATGCCAGGGTTACGGTCCTGGCGAAGGAGATCCACCAGCACCATGCCAGCACCCCGTAAGTCCCCCGATGAACTTCGTGAGCGAGCGGTCCGCGAGGTCCGCACCACCGGCCGCCCGATCGCGCACGTCGCGAAGGAGATCGTGTCCCTCGTCGTGGTGTTGGCGATCAATCGGTAGGCGTGTTCGGGTTGTTGGGTAGCGCGGGGGCGCTTTCGGGGCGTTCGCGGTAGAGCTCGTCCATGCTGCCTTCGGGCAGGTAGCGGCGGGGGAAAGCGATCCATTCGTCATGCATCTCGAAGAGCACGGCGGTGACCGGTCGCAAGAGCGCGTCGTCGTTGGGGAAGACCTGGACGACGTCGGTGCGGCGCTTGATCTCCCGGTTGATCCGTTCCAGCGGGTTGGTCGACTGGATCTTCTTCCAGTGCCGGGGTGGGAAGTCCGCGAACGCGGTCAGATCCTCCTTCGCGTTCAGCAGCATGGCTTTGACCTTGGGAAACTGGGTGCCGAGCATGTCGGCGACGGTGTCGAGCTGGGTGCGCACGAGGTCGGCGGTGGGCTGGGTGAAGAGGTGCGGATGGTCGCGGCGACCATTTCGCCGGAGTCCCGGTCGATCACGTTGAAGACGTTCCGCAGGAAATGGACACGGCAACGCTGCCAGGCGGCGCCGAGCATGACCTTGCGGACCGCGGCGACCAGGCCGGAGTGCTGGTCGGTGACGACCAGGCGGACCCCGGACAGGCCGCGTTCGCGCAGCGAGCGCAGGAACTCCTTCCAGAACGCCTCGCTCTCGCTGTCGCCGACCATCAGCCCGAGGACCTCGCGGTTGCCGTCCTCGGTGATACCGGTGGCCACCACGACGGCCCGGGAGACGATCTGGTGGTTCACCCGCGCCTTGCAATAGGTCGCGTCCAGATAGACGTAGGGGAAGCGGACATGATCCAGCGGGCGGGTGCGGAACGCGGTCAGCGGCTCGTCCAGCGTCGCGCAGATCCGTGAGACCTCCGACTTCGAGATGCCGCTGTCCCCGCCGAGGGCTTTGACCAGGTCATCCACGCTGCGGGTGGAGACGCCGTGCACGTATGCCTCCATGATGACGGCGTAGAGGGCCTGGTCGATGCGGCGCCGGCGCTCCAGCAGGGAGGGGAAGAAGCTGCCGGTGCGGACCTTGGGGATCTCCAGGTCCAGATCGCCGGCCAGCGTGGTCAGCACCTTCTCCCGGTGCCCGTTGCGGATGTTGGTCCGCGTCGGCGTGTGCTCGTTCCACTCCGCGCCGATGTGGGCACTCGCTTCAGCCTCGATCAGCTCCTGCACCATCCGCTCGGCGATGGCGCGGATCAGCTCGATTCCGTCGGTCGAGCGTAGTGACTCAAGCAGCCGTATCAGCTCAGACTGGGACAGGGCCATCGTGCACTCCTCGTGGTTGAACTGGGCGTTCACCAACGAGAGTTACGCGGTGGCCCACCCCCTGTTCAGGGAGCGGTACTCGCCCGTGGAAGTGCGCCCCGGGCAGACACCCGCGCACTCCCAGCCGCTGATCGCCAACACCACGACGAGGGACACGATCGCGAAGGACCTGGGCATCCACAAGGAGGCCCTGCGCGGCTGGGTCCGCCAGGCCGAGGCCGACCATGGCGAACGCGACGACCGGCTCACTACCGCCGAGCGCGACGAACTGAAGCAACTCCGCAAGGAGAACGCCGAGTTAAAGCGGGCTAACGAGATCCTGAAAGCCGCCTCGGTGTTTTTCGCCCAGGAGATCGACCGTCCCCGGACGAGGCCGAGCAGGTGATCGACCACCTGCGTGCGAACGGTCTCGGGGTCGATCCCGTCTGCCGGGTGCTGGAGCTGTCGCCGTCGACTTATTTCGCCCGCAAGAAGCGGCCGAAGCCGGCCCGCCGGCTGCGCGACGAACAGCTCATGCCGGTGATCGAGGACATCCACGCGGAATCGGGCGGCACTTATGGCGCCCGTCGGATCACGCGCGCTCTGCGGCGCAAGGGTGTCGAGGTGGCCCGCTGCACCGTCGAGCGGCTGATGGTCAAACTCGGCCTGGAGGGCGTGATCCGTGGCCGGCGGCGCCGCACCACGATCCCGGAGCCGTCAGCGCCCCGCCCGCCGGACCTGGTGGACCGCAACTTCACCGCGGCGCGGCCCGATCAGCTGTGGGTGGCCGACATGACGTATGTCCGCACGTGGTCGGGCTGGGCATATGTGGCGTTCGTGCTGGACGTGTACTCGCGGATGACCGTCGGCTGGCAGGTCGCCGACCACGTGCGGACCGAACTGCCCCTGGACGCCCTGGAGATGGCGCTATGGCGCCGGAGAATCAAGAAGGACTCCGGCCTCATTCACCACAGCGACAGGAGGTCGCCCAATATGTGTCGATTCGCTACACCGACCGGTTGACCGACATCGGCGCCTCCGCGTCTGTCGGTTCCGTCGCGGACTCGTACGACAATGCCATGGCCGAGGCCCTGAACGGCACTTTCAAGGCCGAGCTGATCGAGATGCAGGGCCCCTGGAAGAATCCTGCCCAGGTCGAGCGAGCGATCTTCCAGTGGGTCACGTGGTACAACGAAGAGCGTCTTCACTCCGCGCTCGACTACGTGCCACCAGCCGAGTACGAACGCGACTTCTGGCAGAGCCAGGAGCAGACCCCGCAGTCCGCCTGAAACAAGATCACCGGACTCTACGAAACTCGGGGCAGCTCAGTCTGTCTGTCCCCAGTTTCAAGGCTTGGTCATGGTCCTCGGTCAAGGGGAAGCTTCACTGGAGCGCCTCGCCTGGCAGATGGACAGCGGACGGACGCGGTTGCTGTACCTGCTGACGTCCGTCCGGGTCCTGCGGCCGGACCCCGCTGACGCCCTCGGCCGCCTGCTCGAAGCGATCGACCTGGCACGCTCACGCAGCCAGCCCTTCGAGACGGCGCTGACGCTTTCGGCCGCCGCGCGCGAACGCGGCACCTGCTGCACGAGGCGTACGAACTGTTCGGCGAGACCGGGGCCGCGCTGTGGCGTTTCCACACCAGGACCGCGATACGCGAAGCCGGGGTGGCCGTGCCCGGCCGCAAGCAGACAACAGCAGAGGACGAGCACGTGCCGTCCACCCTGATCGCCGAGGGCCTCACCAACCGCCAGACCGCCACCGCTACAAGGTTCAGCGCGGACGCGGTCGCCAACCGCCTGTCGCGGCTGTTCACACGCACCGACCTGAAATCCCACACAGAGGTCGCGACCGGCGTACTCATCGGCAGTCCACTGACCACGGACAGTCACTGACCACCTCCTCCCGGACCCCGGTGGCGGTCGGACCGTTCGCGCCAGATTTCCCTGCCCTTAGCGAGCACAGGGTCGATGGCGGCAAAGGAGCCTGATCGCCATGGCAACATCAGCCTCTAGAACCTCATGACTTCTTGTTCCTGACGGGGGAGGACGAATGCCTCAGCAACTACTCACAGCCACCGTGCGCGTAGCGATTCACGCACCCGACGGCATCATCCGCGCAGGGCTGGTCAGCTACCTTCAGCACGACCGCCGCGTCCGCGAAGTCCCATCCGACAAGATGCAGGAAGCCGATGTCATCGTGGTGGCTGTGGACGTCGCCGACGCCTCCGCCCTGGACCTGCTGCGCAGCCTGAACGACACTTCCGATGCACGCTTTGTGATGGTGACAGGACAGCAGTGGCAGGCCGACATCACGGCGGCGGTCGACTGTGGAGTCCGCGCCGTGCTGTGGCGCGACGCCTTCACCCCGGCCACCTTCATCCGCACTCTGCTCACCATCGCGGGCGGCGGCGGGAACTTTCCGCACACCCTCCAAGGCACCCTGATGGAACAGGTCCGTTGGACCCAACTGGAAGTTCTCGCCCCACGGGGCCTGACCGCGTCCGGAGTGAGCCCCCGCGAAGTGGACGTCCTGCGCCTGATCGCCGAAGGCATGGAATTCTCCGAGATCGCATTAAAACTCGCCTATTCCGAACGCACCGTCAAGTACACTCTTTACGGCCTGATGAAGCGCCTACAGCTGAACAACCGAGCCCACGCCGTCTCCTACGCCATACGCGCCGGAATTATCTGAGCGGAAAATATCAAAGGTCAGCATCGCCCTTCGGTGGCGAGTTGGATTTCGGTGGTGAAGCCTCCGCGGGAGCGTCCCGGGGCGTTCGCCGATCTGACCACATCCTCCAGCCGGCCGGCCTTCCGCAGGACCGACACCGGTAACCGGGGTGAATCCGGAGGGTGGTCAGTGGCCGTTCATTGGCCGTCCGTGGTCAGCGGATTGCCCCTGAGTACAGCCGTCACGACCTCGGTGCGGGACTGTAGACCGGCGCGTGCGAACAGCCGGGAGAGGCG
>NZ_JBEYFS010000358.1:0-7956 GCF_040634475.1 Streptomyces sp. NPDC007095 | reverse complement strand
CATCTGCTGGATGGCGCCCACCACCTGCTCAAGGCCCCGCTGATCGTGGTGTGGGACTGGCTGAACACCCACATCTCCAAGACGATGAAAGCGCTCGTGGCCGAGCGGGAATGGCTGACGGTGGTCCTGCTGCCCGGGTACGCGCCCGAGCTCAACCCGGTGGAGGGCCTGTGGGCGCATATCAAGCGGAGCCTGGCCAACCTGGCCGCCCGCGCCCTCAGCGAGCTGGAGACGCTGTTGCGCAGGCGGCTCAAGGCGCTGCAGTACCGGCACAGCATCCTCGGCGGGTTCCTCGCCGGGACTGGCCTCGCTCTCGACAGACCGAACTGACCCTAAAACGCCGAAGTCAGTAGGTCTTCGGGTTTCCGAGCCAGCCGCGTTCCTGGGCCAGCAGGGCGATCTGGAAGCGGGTCCGTGCGCCCAACTGTCTGCCCAGATCGCTGATATGTGTCTGAACGGTCCGGCGACTGAGCCGCAGGGCGCGCGCGATGGCGTCGTCCTTCATCCCGGCGGACATCAGGCGCAGGATGTCCCGCGTCCGACTTTGCAGAGCGCCCTCTTGACCTTCGGCGCTCGCGGTAGGCGAAGCGGGCCGGCTTTCCAGCGAGAGGGGCACCGCACGCTCCCATACGCTTTCGAAGAGGGCGGTCAGTACTTCCAGCAGCGTTGAGGAGTGTACGACGAGTGAGCCCGCGGCGGGATCGTCCTTTCGTAGCGGCATGATCGCCGCGGCGGCGTCGAATATGACCAGTTTCATGGGCAGTCCGGACAGGAGCCGCAACTCCCCTTCTGCGGCGCCCCGGAGGGCCGTCTCCAGGCATCCATCGTCCCCGATTCCGTCGCTGTCGTACACGGACCGGAGCCGGACACCGGCACGGACCGTGGCGCCCGCCGCGGTGGAAGCATCGGCAGGGGTGATCCGCGAGGTCACATACGGCGGCTTCGCGAAATGCAGCACCTCGTGCCGACTGCCCCGCAGAAGGTGCGCATAGCGGGCGCCGACCTGTTCATCGCTCTCGACGACCTCGAAGAGGTCCGAGGCGATCTGCCGGCCCGGGGCCGAGTGATAGACCTCGTGGAGTTGTTCCGCGTACAGCTCCGCCTTGGCCAACTCCTGTCGTTTGCGGGCCAGAAGGGCGCCCAGTGAGGAGCGGGGCGGGCTGGCGCTCCAGCACGTGGGCTGTTCTCCGACGTGTACGGCCAGGAGTTCGGCCTCCAAGGTCCGCAGGGTGGTCCGGGCCGCCGCGGCTGACACGCCGATCCCTGCCGCGACGGCGTCCTCGTCCGCGTCCGGATGGCTGACCAGGTATTCCAGTGCCTGCCTGGCGAGAGGGCCCAGGCCGGTGCCTACCCACAACTCATCTAAGGAGGACACGTTCATCTGCGACTCCTCGGAAGATCGGAACGAGGTTCACGCCGATGCTACGCAAGTGCGCAACTGCGCGGGTCTGCAGTCGGCGGATCTTGTCAGGCGCGGCTGCCGAGGCCAGGATAATCACAGGTCACCGGCGCGGTGATATCCGTTTTGACCACATGTTCCGGCCCGACAACTCCTGTGGTCGCCGCAGGGTGTGCACCCCGATCCCCAATCCCTGGTTGTTTGCAGCCGATTGAGAATTATTGCCGTGCAGAAATGGTCCTACGCGTTTTTTGAGCGGCGGGCCCTGTTGGCGTGGAGTTTTATTTCCGACCCCGGATCGGGGAATTCGCCCGTGTCCCATTTTGTGCAGAAAAAGACGCGTGACATGTACATGTAACACGGAGTTTATTGTCATTTGCGCCTTGAAGTACGCCAATTGATTCCGGCGAGTGTGAATACCCGCATTCTCCGTCGACCGGTAACCGCGTACGAGTCGACCCTTGCAAGGCAAACTGGGGAGTAACGTTTTGCGCACCTCAGCAAGAACCGGTTCGGCTTTACGCCGAAGAGCCGCCGCCTGCCTGACAGTCCTGAGCGCCGCCGCAATGACGGCCCTGGGCATACAGATACCGGCCCACGCGGCGGCGCCGTCCGTCTCTTCGGCCTCTCCGGCCTCTTCGGCCAAGAAGAAGGTCGCCCTCGAACCCTCCTGCTCCACCCCCAAGAAGGGCGAGGCTGCCTGCTTCGCCCTGCGCCGCACCGACACCAAGGCCGTCAAGGGCCTGCTGGCCGCCTCGGTCACCCCCAGCGGCTACGGCGCCGCCGACCTGCAGAGCGCCTACAGCCTTCCCGCCGACGGCGGTGCGGGCCAGACCATCGCCATCGTCGACGCCTATGACGATCCCAGCGCCGAGGCCGACCTGGCCGTCTACCGCGAGCAGTACGGGCTGTCCGCCTGCACCACCGCCAACGGCTGCTTCACCAAGGTCGACCAGCGCGGCGGTACCGACTACCCCACGCCCGACGCCGGCTGGGCCGGCGAGATCTCACTCGACCTGGACATGGTCTCCGCGGCCGCGCCGAACGCGCACATCCTGCTCGTCGAGGCGGACGAGCCGAGCTTCGAGGCCCTCGGAGCGGCCGTCGACCAGGCCGTCGCGCTCGGCGCCAAGTACGTCTCCAACTCCTACGGCACCAACTACAGCAGCACCCCGGGCAGCGGCGAGAGCCCCCAGGAGACGACGTACGACACCCACTACAACCACCCCGGTGTCGCCGTGGTCGCCTCCTCGGGCGACAGCGACTACGGGGTGTCCTACCCTGCCGTCTCCCCCTACGTGACGTCCGTCGGCGGCACCTCACTGGTCCGGGACGCCGGCACCGCACGCGGCTGGTCCGAGTCGGTCTGGAACCGCGACGGCTTCGGTCCGGGATCCGGCTGCTCCCTCTACGAGCCCAAGCCGGCCTTCCAGACGGACAGCGGATGCGACAAGCGCACCGTCGCGGACGTCTCCGCCGTCTCCGACCCGGCCACCGGCGTCGCGGTCTACCAGACCTACGGCGGTGGCGGCTGGCAGGTGTACGGCGGCACCAGCGCCGCCTCACCGATCATCGCGGGCGTGTACGCGGCCGCCGGGACCCCCGTCGCGGGTACGTACCCCAACTCCTATCCGTACGCCGCCTCCGGGACCGGTCTCCATGACGTGACCACCGGCGACAACGGCACCTGCACCCCCGCGTACCTGTGCACCGCCGGCGCCGGCTACGACGGCCCGACCGGCCTGGGCACGCCCGACGGCCTGGCCGCGTTCCGCAGCGGCCCGCACGGGAAGCTCTCCGGCACCGTCACCGACGACAGCACCGGCAAGCCGGTCGCCGGAGCCACCGTCACCACCCAGGGCGGCGGCACCGCGCACACCGCTGCCGACGGGACCTACTCGCTCGTCCTGCCGGTCGGCAGCTACGACATCAGCGTCGAAGCCTACGGCTATGCCACCCGCACCGCCTCCGGCGTCTCCCTCGCCGACGGTGACACCCTCACCAAGAACTTCGCCCTGACCCCGGTCCCCAGCCGGACCGTCTCCGGCAAGGTCACCGACGGCTCCGGCCACGGCTGGCCGCTCTACGCCAAGATCACCGCGGACGGCGTCCCCGGCGGCCCGGTGTGGACCGACCCCCTGACCGGCGCCTTCGACGTGAAGCTGCCCCAGGGCCACGACTACACCCTGCACGTGAACAGCGCCTATCCCGGCTACACCTCACCCACCAAGAAGATCACCGTCGCGGACTCCGACCAGAGCCTGAACATCCCGGTACCGGCCGACCCGTGGGCGCCCGCCGCTCCCGCCGGCTACTCGGTGCGGGACGAAGGCACCACCGAGCCCTTCGACTCGACCGACTCCGCCCCGAAGGACTGGAGCGTGGTCAACGCCGACGGGACGACCGGCGGCTGGGCCTTCGACGACCCGGGCTCGCGCGGCAACACCACCGGCGGCGACGGCGGCTTCGCCATCGCCGACAGCGACCACTACGGCGGCGCGGCGCACCAGGACTCGCAACTCCTCAGCCCCGTGTACGACTTCACCGACAACTCCGGACCCGAGATCGCCTTCGCCAACGACTACTGGGCCGTGGGGGGCCAGAGCGCGGACGTCGACGCGACCACCGACGGCGGCGCCACCTGGACCACACTCTGGTCCGCCACCGACACCACCTACGGCGCGCAGAAGGTCGAACTCCCGCTGACCGACTACGCCGGCAAGGCATCGGTGCAACTGCGCTTCCACTTCACCGGCTCGTTCGGCTGGTGGTGGAAGGTCGACAACGTTTTCATCGGCCAGCGCCACACCACGCCCCTCCCGGGCGGTCTGCTCACCGGCACCGTGACGGATGCCAACACCTCCGCGGGGCTGGTCGGCGCCACCGTGACGAGCAAGGACGACAACAAGCAGAGCACCGTGACCGTCGCCACCCCCGACGACCCCGCCCTGGGTGACGGCGTCTACGCCCTGTTCTCCGCCCTCGGCAGCCACGGCTTCACCGCGGCGAAGCCGCACTACACCGGGCTCGACAAGACGGTGAAGGTGCGGGCTGACAGCGCGGTCGGCGCGGACTTCGCACTCGGCGCCGGTCAGCTGACGCTGGACAAGACCTCGCTCACCGCGTCGGTCGGCTGGGGCGAGCAGACCACCAAGACCCTGACGGTCAAGAACACCGGCACGGCGGCCGCCACCGTCAAACTGGGCGAACAGCCCGGCGGATTCAGCATCGAGTCCGCGGGCGGCGCCCCGCTGAAACTGGTCAAGGGCACCTACTCCCCGCTGTCGAGCAAGGCCGCCGCGTCCGCCGCAGGCAGCAGCGCCAAGGTGGCCCCGGGAGCCGCCGGTGACGCCTGGGAGGCAGCGGCTGACCTGCCCGTGAAGCTGATGGACAACGCCGTCGCCACCAACGACGGGAAGGTGTACTCCGCTTTCGGCTTCAACGGCAGCGCCGACACCAAGGACATGTACGTCCTCGATCCGGTCGCCGGCACCTGGACCAAGCTGGCCGGCGCGGCGGACACCCGGGAGGACCCCGCCCACGGCTTCATCGACGGCAAGTTCTACGCCGTCGGCGGCTGGGGACCTGGCGGCGACCCCGACTCCAAGCTGGAGATCTACGACCCGGGAAGCGACACCTGGACCACCGGCGCCGCCTCGCCCAAGCCCTACGCCGGCTCCGGCAACGCCGTGCTCGACGGCAAGCTCTACGTGGTCGGCGGCTGCGGGGCACAATCCTGCGGCAGTACGGATGTCACCGCCTATGACCCGGCCGACGACAGCTGGTCCACGGTGGCCGACTACCCGGAGCAGATCTCCTGGAGTTCCTGCGCCGGCATCAGCGGCAAGCTCTACTGCGCCGGCGGTCTGAGCGGCAACAGCGAGGTCAAGCACTCCTACGTCTACGACCCCGCCACCAACGCCTGGTCACAGGTCGCCGACCTGCCGATCACCCTCTGGGGCTCCGCGTACACCTCCGCCAACGGCCTGCTCGTCACCGCCGGTGGCGTCACCCAGAACAGCATCACCAACCAGGGCTTCGCCCTCGACCCGCAGGCCGGCACCTGGACCGCCCTCCCCAACGCCGACACCGCCGCCTACCGCGGCGGAGGCGCGCTCGGCTTCTTCAAGGTCGGTGGCGGCGTCGCGCTCGCAACCCCCGCAACGACGGTGGAGGTCCTGCCGGGTTACGACCAGGGAGAAACGGGCGACGTCAGCTGGCTGAGCGAGAGCGAGCAGCAGCTCACCCTCCAACCTGGTAAGAGTGCGAAGGTGACGATCACCCTGGACGCCTCCGTGGCCGAGGTAACCCAGCCGGGCGACTTCACCGCCCAGCTGTCCGTCAGCTCCGACACTCCGTACTCCCTGCCCAGGCTCCCCGTGGAGATGCACGTCGCCCCGCCCAGCACCTGGGGCAAGATCACGGGAACGGTGCTGGGGGTCACCGCTGACGGCGGCACCGCGCCGATCGCTGGGGCGACCGTCCAGATCGACACCTGGGCCACGAGCTACACGCTGACGACGGACACCCACGGCGGATACGCCCTGTGGCTCGACGTCCGCAACAACCCGCTCACCGTCATCGTCGCCAAGGACGGCTTCCAGCCGACCGTCGCGACGGTGACGATCAAGAAGAAGTCCACTGTCACCAAGAACTTCACCCTGAAGAGAAAGTAGACCTGGCCGAAAGCCGGGGTGGGCCGCTCCCGAACGGGGCCGGCCCACCCCGGCCTTTTCGGGTACCAGCAGATGGTGGCGAACGCACGCTCGAAGCGTCGTACGGCCAGATCCTCGCGTGGGATCGCTCCGCAACGCGGGGGCTCACCTCGCCGGGCATGCTTGGTATGCCTGACGACTGGCCGTCCGGCAGCCGGGCGTGATGAAGCCGCACACCGAACAGCGTCGGGACGTGTCGGGGGCCGGGACCTTGTGCAAGGCGCCGCCGTACCGGGCGGCCTTGTGCGTCTGCATCGGAACCGTACGGTCCACCAGGAACTGGCCTTGCTTCTACGGCACTTGCGTGCGGCGGCGGGAGAGGGCGAGTGCGGCGTGAGCCCGGTGCACACGCCGCACTGAACGCGCCTCGGTTCAGGCGGTCGGGTAAGCCAGGTACTTACCGCTGAGGACGAGTTCGACCCGGTCGCCCTTGGGGTCCTCGCGTCGGTCGAGCCTCAGCCGGAAGTCGATGGCGCTCATGATGCCGTCGCCGAACTCCTCGTGGATCAGTTCCTTGATCGTGGGGCCGTAGACCGTGACGATCTCACGGAGACGGAGGATCACCGGATCCGAGGCCATGGCCGCGGCGTCCAGCCCGCGCGTGGGAGGGGTCTGGAGGACGGCGACGGCCTCGACGGGCAGATCGAAGATCCCGACGACCTTCTCCGCCTGGTCCTTCGAGAAGGTCATCTGGCCGAGACAGGCGGCGGTCACCCACTCCTTGCCCGTGCCCAGTTCACGCGCGACATCAGCCCAGGTGATGCCCTTCCTGATCCTCGTCTCAATGATCTGTTCGGTCAGCGTCATCCTGTTCACGAAGCGGTCTCCTTGATGTGGGTTGAGGGTGTCAGCGACCCTGTCAGCGCCTCGACGGCCTCGGCCGTCGTCCACGTCGCGGCGGCCAGGTAGCGGAAGTTGATGAGGGCGGAGAGGTAGCCGTCGCCTTCGGGGAGCCGGGGCCGGCCGTGGCGTCGCGGACGACGACCACCTCGAAGCCCTGCTCGACGAGTTCGCGCAGGTGGCCCTCGACGCACAGGTTGGCGGCCATCCCTGCCAGAAGTACCTGCGAGACGCCGCGCTTGCGCAGTTGGAGGACGAGTGAGCGGCTTGTTCGCTGAACTCCTTGCCCTGGCGCAGGATCGCTGACCGAGAGGCATCACGGCGGGGCGTCGACCTCTGGTCGTGCATGCGGCCGGGGCGGAACGCCCCGGCCCACAGCGTGCGTCCCTCGCCGTCGGTGACGACGGTCGCCTTCTTGGTGTTCATCTTCTTCTTGCCCGAGACGTACGCGCGACGGCCCGGCTTGTTCGCGCGCGGGCGGCGGACCTGGACCTCGGTGCCGTCAATGCGCAGCTCGACGCCCTCGGCGGCGGCATAGGCGAAGACGTCCGCCAGGGTACGAAGTCGCAGGTCGGGTGGCCGGGGACGGCGAAGCCGCGGGCCGCCAGCAGCGGACGGATCTCGCGGATCGCACGGGTGACCGTGGAGCGGTCTACCCGATAGAGCTCCGCCAGGGCCGCGTGCGGGAGTTGGAAGCGCAGCGCCACCAGGGTGACGACGACGCGGTCGACGAACACCAGCTCGTGGTCCGGGCCCGCCCCGGGCGCGCGCATACGCTCGTGACCTCGACGTTCTCGCAGCCGGGACTCCTCAGCTGCCATCCAGGCACCGGCGAACTCGACGACGAGTTTGCCGAGCCGCCGCGGCTGGAGGCCGGTGAAGATACGCTTGGACAAGGCCGTGCGGCCAGGGGCCTGCCGATCAATAACTCGTCGATCTTGGTGGGGATTAGGGGAGGGTGGGGTCGTGCCCGGCGATCGCGGCGAGTTGGTGTGCCGTGGT
>NZ_JBEYFS010000357.1:0-7957 GCF_040634475.1 Streptomyces sp. NPDC007095 | reverse complement strand
GTGGTCGACGCGGTCGGGATCCGCTCCTACTTCGGCGCCCCGCTCATCCACGACAGCGGCACCGTGCTGGGCACGGTGTGCGTCATCGACCCCGACGCCGCCAGCCCCTCCTCCCGCCCGGCCGCGCAAATGCTGCGCGGACACCACACCCCGCCCCAGCCACGCACGGCCCCGCCGACACGCGCAAACCGCCGCCAGGGCAACCGCGTCAGCCACACTCAGTCCCTCACCCCGTCCCGGCCGACCGCGGCGCCGAACGGTCCCGGAGGACCCGCGATGGATACCCAGATGGGCCGATAGAGTGATGATCGCTTCACGGCACGGTGTGCCGTGTATCGCGTGACGGCGATACACGGCACGCCACCCCGGATTCCGGGCCCACCAACGCCTGGTCTCGGTGAAGCGCCAGGGAACCATGCGCGGCAAGCCCGGCACAGTTCTTGCTCAGCGTGAAGGGAGAAGGCTGTTGTGGCCAGCACCCAATGGATCGAAAGCGCCGCGTGCCGGGATAGCGACCCGGACGAGCTGTTTGCCCAAAGTGCCCGGCAGAACAGGGCCAAAGCGGTGTGTGGTGGGTGTGCGGTGCGTACCGAGTGCCTGGCCGAAGCCCTCGACAACCGCATCGAGTTCGGGGTGTGGGGCGGCATGACCGAACGCGAACGCAGAGCACTGCTGCGCCGTCGCCCGGACGTCACCTCATGGCGAACGGTTCTCGAGCAAGCGCACGAGGCGTTCATGCAGTCCCGCGCCAGCTGACCACCAGCAGGCGGCCGCCGCAGAACTGCGGGAATCAGCGCAGCGAGCACTATCCGCTGCGCTGATTCCCCGCGTGGCCTGTCACCGTCGTCCGGCAATCGGGGCACATGATCAAGCCGTGGCCGTCGGGGGCCACGAGGGTTCCCCAGTCGTTGCAGCACCGGCACTGGTGGCTACGGTCGATGTCGGATATCTACTTATTCCGTGGGCCCTCTTCGTGTCTGCCCTACCAAAGGCGCGCGCGGCGAAAGGACCCGCTGGCCCAGCCCCCTGCGATCGGACCGTCGCCGCGCAGCTCCACGCGCGACTTCGAGCATCAACTCCCCGATCGCGTACGTGCTGGCGAACAGCTCGTCAACGACGTGGCGCAACGCGCCGGCCGTGGGGTCCGCCGGCGGATCGGCGGGCGGCAGGGGCGCGGCAGTGCGGACGGCCTGGCGGGCCACCGCGCATCGACCACAACTCAGACCCTCTCCACCAATCCCAGCCGGCCTCCGCCCGCACACGGCAGTAGCCTTACTGGCGAAATTCGACAACCGACTGTCACCATGTGATCACGCGCCTCGCTGTTACGCTCCCCCGCCGTCAGCGAGGCGCGCCCGCCACCACCACCCGCGACCCCTTCGACACCGACCCCGCCAGATTCTCCGCCAGCTGCCGCCACGCACTGCAGTCCATGAACGTCGGCTCCCCGTCCCGCCACGCGTTCGTATCACGGTCGAACACCCGCGGAGTCGACGCCACCGTGAACCGCGCCACGGGCACCCCCGCAGACGTGAACCGCAACTCCGGGTCATCCACAAGATTCCCGATCACCGTCAACGGAAGCTCATTACGCATGCCAGGAACCCTCCCACACACCGCCGACACCCCGATCAGCTCACCCAGCCAGCCCATCGGCAACGGGCGCCGGAGCCCCCGCTGCCCGGCCGCGCGCGGCCCCGCCGACGCGCGCGAGCACAACGGCCGACGCCCCGATCCCGCGGAGGCGCTCCCCACGCCCCGCCCGCTTCCCTCCCACCCTTCCTTCTCTTCCAGGCCGGGGCAGTTCGTGAGGGTGCTCTGAGGGGGATGCCGCAGCACCCAGACCACACCTCAACGGGCATGGTGACCTGCGCGGATGCCGGAAGATCGCATGGCAAGCGGGATGGCTGCACCTGCCCAGGGCGCCGCGTGCAGGGGCCATCCGCGCCCTGCGGTCCTGTCACAGCGCAAGGCACTACGCCGCTAAACCCCCAGCGCGTCAAGAGGGTGAACACGGCGGCTGGGGGCCGACAAGGGGCGGCTCGCCTGAGAAACAACGAATGAACAAGGGGTGGTTGCCTACGGATCGCAGGGCACGCCGTCAGGTGCGGCGGCGTCGGCCGAAGACGCCTCCGCCGGACGGCGGCTGCTCGGGCTGCTCCTGGACGGCTTCGGCAGCGGCGCGCTCACGGTAGTTGAGGCAGGGGCGGCACTCGCCGCCAGGCGTCAGGCCGTCATCGGGGTACACATACCGCTGGCAGGTCGGGCAGACCCACGTCCCGGCCTCCAGCCGGCGGCGCTCCTCTTCCCGCTCGCGCCGGGCGCGCTCGGGTTCGGCCTCCCGCGCCGGGCGGCGGGCCTGGTCACGCACCGAGTAGGCGCGGTAGACGTCGGGGTTGTCGAGGGCATCGCCAAGGGTCTGCCAGGCCGTACGGCCGTAGCGCCACCACACCGGCCCGTGCGGGCCGTTCGCAGCGAGCAGGCGCAACGTGGTCGCCAGCAGCGGCACCGTGCCCTTGTAGTCGCGGTAGCCGTCCGGCCGCTCGCCCTCGGGCGCGTAGTCGCCGTTCCACTCCCCGCGCCAGTGGCCGCGGGCGAGTTCGCCCACCTCGCTCATGCGGGTCTGCATAGCGAGCTTCCCGACGTTCTTGGTGAACACCAGCGCCACCGGCGGGCAGCCGTCGCGCGGCGGGGCCGATCTCGGCTGCGATGTTCTTGATGTTGGCGAGGTGGGTCTTCGGCGGGCACCGGCGCCTCACCCTGACCATGTCGCCTCGTCCGAATCGTGCCAGGTAGCTCTGAGTGGTGGAGTTTCGGTGCAGACGCGTCGCCCAGCGTATGGGGCCCGGCGGTGAGCAACGACGGAGTTTTCCCGGGCTACGTGGAAGGCCTAGCAGCATGACGTGGTCCTTGCCCGAGCCGATGCTCACCGTGGCCGTGAACAGCCCTGACTTGCCCACTGGATGGGCCGCGGAGCCGAAGTGGGACGGTTCTCCAGACACCTCGTGATGTCTCATTCGGGTAGGTCCCGGGGCCGCCCGTAGCGGCTGGGGAAGGGCGGGAGCTCGGGCTTCCGGGAAGAGGCGCGACGCGAGAGCTACTCAGCGGCCGCCTGGCACCGTCCAGGAGAGCACTCTGGTCACGGCTGCTGCTTTGTGCGGCTGGCTGAGGCTTGCCGAGTGTCCGCGCCGGAACTGACGTGCCGCTGTGTCTCTTCGGGGCCGTGCCAGTCCAGGCACATCACGGTGGCATCGTCTTCGAGCCGGCCGCCGGCAGCATCCCGGACTGCGGACGTCAGCATCAGCGCGGTCTCCCGCGGGTGCAGCCCCCGGGTGTGCTCCAGCAGGGCGGGCAGGTCGACCTTCTCCCCGTGACGTTCGAGCATGCCGTCGGTAAACATGAGCAGACGGTCACCATGGCGCAGATCGAGGTCCTGAACGCGGTAGGGGCGGGTCGCGAACTCGGACAGCCCGAAGGGATGGTCCACCTCACAGGTGATCACCTCCACGGCGCCCTCGCGCATGCGCAGTGGCCAGGGATGACCGGCGTTGACGAGGTGGGCCTGCCCGGTGTGGAGGTTGATGCGCAGCAGCTGCCCGGTGGCGTGACCGTGGCCGTGGTCGACCAGCGCTTGGTCGGCCCGGTGGGCCTGTTCAGCCAGGTCGGCTCCTGCGCGGCGGGCGCCGCGCAGGGCGCTCACTAGGACCGTGGCGGTTAGAGCGGCATCGATGTCGTGGCCCATGGGGTCGGTCACCGAGACATGGAGGGTGTCGCGATCCAGGGTGTAGTCGAAGGTGTCGCCGCTGAGGTCTTCGGAGGGCTCCAGGCTCCCGGACAGGGTGAACTGCGCGGCCTCGCACGACAGCGACGGGGGCAGCAGCTGGTACTGGATTTCCGCTGCCAGGCTGGGGGGCCTGGAACGTTTGCCCCACGTGTAGAGGTCGGTGAAGCGCCCGTTGGCGATCACGACGTAGGCCAGGATGTGGGCGGCTTCCCCGACCTCATCAAGGACGTCCTCGCAGGGGTCGGCCGGCAGGAGCAGTTCCAGCAGCCCGATCGCATCCCCCCGGTTGGTGACCGGCACGATCACCCGCTGTCCCTGACCGGTCGCCTCCTGACACAGCCGCTGGGTACGGATCACCTCCTCATAGACGCTGCCGAACAAGGGAATCCGCTCCGCCTCTCGCCCATCCTCCGCAGGGGCGGTGGACAGCCGCGCCACCGCCTTCCCCGTCAGGTCCACGATGAGGAAAGAGACCTTCGTGGCCTCGAAACGCCGCCGCAGGTCCTCCGCGATTACGTCGACGGCGTCCACCGGCGCCGCCGTCTCCGCTGCCGTCAGCAACCAGGGAAGTCCACTCTGCCCACCACTCACGACCGCAGTCCCTTCCACCCGCCCCGCCTACCAGCCTGAGAATCACCACGGCGAGCGTCAACACATGAAAAGTCACAATAAGCGAAGATGATCACGTTATGCGTTCATGGAAACGAGTTTGTTTCCCGACGTCCGTCCGCGGACGCGGCCGTCACGGCTGCTCCAGTCGCGAACTCGACGCGGGGCTGGCCGGGCTCAGCAGTGGGCCTGGCGGCTTATCTCAGCTGCCGTACTGTCGCCGGGGGCGATGTTCACGAGAACGGGAGGCACTCCGCGGACAGCGTTCCCATGTGTTACCGAGCTTCGCCGCACGATGTCGTGGGGTCGCGCGCCCTGACCTGCGTGGTCATGCAATCGTTCAGCGCAGTGACACGTAGATCATCAGCAAGGGAATACCTAGATCAGTTTGTGCCATCCTCGAAGTCCATGTTGGTGGGGTGAAGAGGAAGCATCGCCAAGAAGTCAGTCACAGGTACGTCGTCGCTGACCACTTCCAATCGGACGTCATACATCCACAGTTGCCCGGTTCGCTGCATCACGAGGCCGAAGTTGAGATAGGCGCCAGACTCCGGCGGGGTGGCCCGCCCCGCGTCGTACGAGCTGATCGGGCCGCTGGCCACCGAACTCCTGGCGGAGATCGCGCTGGACCGCTTCGAGTACGCAGCATGGATCGTCGAGACGCACCGGCACTCGGCGATCCGGCCCGGCATGTTCACCGCGCGTCGGCGCCCCTCCAGCCGGCCGACCCCGGCCGGTGGGGAGTCGAGGCCCCGCGGAAATCGACCTCGCCCACCAGCTCGCTCGCCCGGCTACGAGAACAGACGTCCGACGAAGATCACGCCTACTTCGTCGACATCGCCCAGTTCATGGCCGACGTGCCTGTCGATCAGGCTTCCGGAGTCCGGTGGTTCGACAGTGAACAGCACACCCGCAGCCGCTGCCGGGGCACGTCCGGCTGCGGTCCTTCGTCGACCTACGCGAGCGCCCCGACGCATAGCCCGATCCCGTCCAGCGTGCAGGGTCGGCGCGAGAAGCGGCTGCGGCTGCTGCCTTCGCGGGCTCCAGGACCGTGCACCGGCCGTCGGGGCCGAGGACGAGTTCGGTGTGGGCGGCGCCGTTGCGGACGCCGACCGCGGCGATCGCCCGTCCGGCCTGTTCGAGTAAGGCCCGCTCGGCGGCCGCGGGCAGGCGGGCGGGCAGCGCGTGGCCCAGTTCGACGCGGTGGATGCCGCCGGTGGTGTGCTTGCGGGTGATGCACAGATGGGTGGTGACGTCGTGCTGGGTGACGGACTCAACGCTGAACTCACGTCCCTGGACGTGTTCTTGGACCAATACGCGCTCATCGCGCGGCATGCCGTACATCACCCTGGCCGCCCGGGCGGCATGCCAGGCCGGCTCCAGCTCTTCGGGACCGGCGACCACGGTGACGCCGGCCGATCCGGCGCCGTCGGCCGGTTTGACGAAGCACGGAAAGCCGACCACCCCGGCCTCGTGCAGGCCCCGCAGCTCACGCAGGTCCGCGACGGCCTTGGTGCGGGGCATGGTGACGTGGCCGGCTTCGAACGCGGTTGCCATGAGGGCCTTGTTGCGTGCGGCGGCGGCGCGTTCGGGATCGTTGCCCGGCAGGCCGAGGGCCGCGCACGACCGGGCGGCCACCTCGGTGAGGTACTCGTTGACGGTGAGCAGGGCCTTCACGCCGATCCGGCGCCCGTAGCCGGTGATGTCCGCGACGGCTTGGCCGGGCCGGGTGAAGTCGGTGACGAGACAGCCCGCGAGGAGCTGGCGCAGCTCGCCGGAGTAGCTGGCACGGGTGGTGGCGTCCGTGACGGCGTGCACTGGGTGGCCAGAGGCGGCCGCGGTCCGGGCGAGTGCCTCGGACTCGGGGCCGGCCGCCTCCAGCAGCAGGACCGGCACGCTCACTGGTAGTCCACCAGGCCGCCCGCGCAGCGCGTGTCGAGGGTGAAGCAGTGGAATCCGCCGCCGAAGAGCCTGCGATGCCGGTGCTGGACCGGGATCACGGTGAAGCCCTCGCTCTCCAGGGTCTTGACCAGGCCGGGGCAGTCGGCGTTGACCAGCACCCGCTCCTCGTCCAGGGACAGCACATTGATGTCGATGTACGGGCTGGTCAGCAGCAGCTCGGAGTCTGTGTAGACGGGGAACTGGCCGGACTCCGGTTCGGGCGGCACGATGAACGTCCATGTCCGGAAGGGCGCGGGGAGCATCTCGCGCAGCCCGGCGTGCCGGGCGAGGAACACACCGGGCTTGAGGGCCAGGAGCATGGAGTCGATGTGGTTGTCGGCCATCCGGTGCACGGTGTGCACGCGGAAGCGGCCCTCCACGTGCCGCTTCAGCCAGTCGACCGCGAGCCGGTGGTTGTCCTGCGCGACGTTGACGATCAGGTCCTGGCCCAGGCGCAGCACCTGCGCCCCGTCGAGCATCATCTCCACGCCCACGTCGTACGGGCTGGGCTGTGGGTCGGTGATCGGCTCGGTCGGTTCGCCCAGGGTGATGGCTGCGGACTGGGCGTAGCTCAGGTCGAAGGACCGGTCGGTCAGGACGGGGCGGGGCATGGTCGTCCAGCGGGCGCCGGTGTCGAAGTAGGAGCGGAAGACCTGGCTGAGGAGCCGGGTTTCCAGGTAGCGGGAGCGGACCGCCGGCGGCGTCTCGATGATCTCGTCGCCGAGGACGAGGGTGTTGTCCCGCACGTTGAGGGCGGGGGCCGGGGCGGCCTGCCAGCCCAGCCCGGCGATCGGTAAGGCGTCTGCGGGCAGCGGCAGCGGCCGGTGCACGGTGATGCCGAGCGAGGTGAGCGTGGCGGCGAGGTTCTCGACGTCCTCGTGGAGTTCCTCCGTGTACCGCTTGCCGATCTTCCAGGTCTCGGCCTGTTCGCTGCCGCCGGCGGCCAGGCGCGGATAGGCCCAGTCGGAGCGGTAGCCGCCGATGGCCTCGTGGAAGAACAACTCGAAGGTGCGGTCCCGGTCGTGCCCCACGTAGTTCTCCGCGGACCCCACAATGATCTCGCTCAGCGGGGTGAAGTCGTCGTAGCTGTTCAGCGTGCGCATTGCGTCCTCGATTCGTCGTGTCAGGCGCCGGCCGGGCTGCTGTCGGCGGCCGGGAGAAAAACGTGCTGGCTGGTCAGGGCACGGCCGTGCCGTGCGTGGAGCACGACGTGGTCGTTGCCGAGCTGGAGCGTGCGCTGCTCGCTCCAGCCGGCGTCCGCTCCTCGGCATCCCGGTCGACATCGACTATCACGACATCGACGCCCGCCCGGAACAAGGGGAGCCGGCGCACCGGCACTACGACCTCAGGTTCGGGTTCTATCTGGCCGAGGAGCAGCCCGATCTCGTTCTGCAGGACGAGAAGATCGCGGGTGCCCAGTGGCGGCCCTTCGCCGAGGTCAGCTCGCCGACGCTGCGCGCCAAGCTGCTGGCGTCGGGGCTCGACGGCCAGCCGCAGCCGGTGAACGCCTCGGCGCTGTGACGAAGATTGCTAGTGCCGCAACAGGCAACGTTCGCCCCGTCGCGACGCCCGGCACGCACTCTCGCCGCACCGGCCGAAAGCCCAAGTACGTCCAGTACGAGG
>NZ_JBEYFS010000356.1:0-7965 GCF_040634475.1 Streptomyces sp. NPDC007095 | reverse complement strand
ACAGCCCCTATGAGCGGGGTCCTGGCTGTAGCTGTTTGACCAGGTGGAAGACCTCCCGGGCCGCATAGCGCTTGAGGCAACGGACGATTTCACGTCGGGTCTTGCCCTCCTTGATCCGGCGCTCGTAGTAGTCCTGGGTGCGCGGGTCGACCCGCAGGCGGGTGAACACGATGCGATGCAGCGCGGCATTTGCCTGCCGGTCACCGCCGCGGTTGAGGCGACGGTAGTTTCGCCGTCCCGAGGAACGCTCGACAGGGCTGACTCCGCACAGCGCGGCGAACGACGCCTCACTGTCCAGCCGCTCCGGGTTGTCCCCCACCGTGATCAGCAGAGCGACCGCCGTGTCCGGACCGATCCCGACCACGTCGAGCAGCTGCGGGGCGTGCCGTTCCACGAGCCGGGTCAGACGAGTCTCCACTTCCCGGATCTCCTCGGAGAGCCGACCGATCCGGTGAGCCAGCAGGCCCAGCGTGATCCGGGTGGCCTGCACCATCGACTCCGCGCCGACCTCCTCGCGACCACGCGCATCCGTGAACTGTGCGCAGGTACGGAAGAGTTCGGCATTGCCCAGTCCGGCCAGTTCCTCCCGCAAGACGGGATCGGCAGTGACGAGGACGGCCTTGAGCTGGTTGATGGCCTGCGTGCGGGCTTTGACGGCCGACACCTTCGTGAGTTTGAACATTCTCGCGATCTGCACCGGCCCGTCGCCTGATTTGGCCCGGGCACGGGCCCGCCCGCTCAACACGGCTCGCGCCGCGTTCTGGGCATCGAGCGGATCCGACTTGCCACGCCGACGACGATCCGCACGGTCCATCCGATTGACGTCGAACACGTCTATGCCCTGGGCCAGCAGATAGCGGGACAACGACGCTCCGTAAGAGCCGGTCCCCTCCACCCCGGCCCGCCTCACGGTTCCCCACTTCCTGGCCCGCTTCAGCAGATCGCGGTATCCGGCCGCGGTGGCCGGGAACTCATCGGTGGCAAGGACCGCCCCCGACACGGAGAGCACCGCAGCCACGTGAATATCCCGGTGCGTATCCACTCCCAGCACCACCTCCCCCGCGGAGCGGCGACGGGTTCGCGAAGCCGACGACGAACTGGGCACGGTCGAACTGGACATGCCCACTCCGTTCCTCCCTTCCGGTGCGATGACGTGTCGCGTTGCCGGTACCGGGCCGCGTCAGAGGGTCAGAATCGTGAGGACGCCACAACAATCGGCAGGCCCCTATCGGGACACAACCCGCCGGCCCGGCACCGACAACGCACCATCCCCGGCCAACGGCCGACACCGTGTGATCGAGACACTTCGGTCAGAGAAATCATGAGTCAGACCCCGGACCCGGGACAGCACCCACCCATCCTCCCGCCCCCATCTCGCTACCGCTCAGGAACCGCAGGACATGCTCAATCCCCTTCACGCAACACCCCCAACCTGATCCCGGCCGAACGCAACAGCACACGAAGGCGAGCGGCGCGATCAGGGGTCGCCAGCGGCAAGAGCGGCGCATGAACAAGTACGTGCTCGAGATCTCCCCGCTCCAGCCGGAGTTCCGCCGCGGCATGCTCCACGCCGTCCACCCGGTCGACGTGGACTCCTCGGGCCTGTCCATCGCCATGTACGTCCACGCCCTCGGCGACGCCCTCCAGCCGTACCTCCTGTCGCCGCCGACGTCATCGCCTTTGTACTCACCCCGCTGATGGCGATCGCCACCAAGGGCCGCTACTACCTCCGCCACACCGACAACGGCATCGACGAGCCGCTCCGCGACACGGACGGGAACCCCAGCGCCGTCACCCTGGGCTGCAACGTCTGCCGCCAGCCGTACGAGCGCCCCAACCTGACCGCCTGCGCCACCCACGACGCCGTCGTCTGCTCCCTATGCTGAGCACGGACAAGGTCGGCGACCACGTACTGTCGGCCACGGCGGTCTCCGGGGCCGAACGTCCTACGTCCCCAGCACCGGCCCGTCATGGCTGCCCGCACCTTTCCCATGATTCCTGCACGGCTTCACCCACGACAGGCCACACTGTTCCGCACGGAAGAAAGCGGGAGAACGTGGACGGAACAACATGGCCCTGGTAGCCGGCGTCCGGAGCGGGAACGCGGTGGCGGCGTGGGCGGGCGGTGCCGCGTGGGCGGTGATGGCGGGGACGTACGTGCCGATGCTCCGCTACTACCGTCAGCCGCTGTGGCTCGCTCCGCTGCTGCCGTTCACCGTGTTCCTCTATCTCCTGATGACGGTGGACTCGGTGGTGCGGCACCACCGGGGCGGTGCGCGGCGCGGAAGGGCCGGACGTACGCCCGCCCGGAGGCGGCGCCGAACCGGTGAACGGCCCGGCTTCCGTTCGGCGCCCGGGCGATACGCTGGAGGGCCGGACAACCAGCCTCCCGGGTAGGAGACTTACCCTTGCCGCAGCTCGCCTTCGTGCACACCTTCTGGACCGACTACGAGCAGCTGGACAAGCCCGTCCGGGCCGGGGTTCGCAAGGCGATGGCCAAGTTCCAGTCGCTGACGGTGGCCGAGCTGTACACGGACAAGGGGCTGGGGTTGTCCGTCGCGCGCATGGCCCGTGATCCGCGGATGAGGACGATACGCATCACGGCCTTTTGGAGGGGCGTGCTCCTCGCGCCCGACGACGGAAGTGAGACCTTTCTCCTCCTCAAGGTGCTGCCGCACGACGAGGCCCTGCAGTGGGCTTCCACCCGGCTCTTCTCCGTGAACTCCGCGATGGGAAGCCTGGAGGTGCGGGACGTCGAGGCCATGGAGCGGCTGATCACTTCGCGGCCCGCCTCCCACGCTCCGACGACTCTCTTCGCTCGGTTCTCCGCCGCCGACCTCACAGAGCTGGGCATCGACGGCCAGACCCTGGAGGCCATCCGCACCATTACGGACAGGGCGCAGTTCGACGCCTTCCAGCCGCTGCTTCCCGAGGACCAGGGCGAAGTGCTCCACTACCTCGCCGAGGGGTTCGATCCCGCGGAGGTCTTCCGAAACGTCGTCGCTCCCCGGCGGCCGGCGGACGCGAACTCGCCAGCTTCGGCGAGCCTCTCGGATGCCATCGCCCACACGAGCGACCGGATCACCCTTTTCTCGGAAGCCGGGGAACTGGAGGAGATCGCTGGCAAGCCGCTGGTCGCGCCACGAACGGGAGAGCTGATTAGCCACTCCGGACGGGGCGAGCGCAAGGACTACCGGTGTGAACGGCTGCCCCTCGCCGACGGCGGCCAGGCAGACGTCTTCAAGGCGGTGCACAAGCCCAGCGGCAAGGTCGTCATCCTCAAGAAGCTGAAGGACAAGTACCCGCCCGGACGCCAAGTTGCCCGCATGAAGCGAGAGATCGAATGCGGGCGCAGCCTGATCGGGAACCCGTACGCCATGCCGGTCCTGGACTTCGATCCCAAGCACACCTGGTTCGTCATGCCGTACGCGGAGGCCACCGCCGAGAGCTGCCGGGAGGAATTCTCCGATGATGCGGCCCTGCGGGAGCTGCTGGAATCCCTCTGCTCGGTCCTCGCGGTGGCACACCGTGAGGGATGGATCCACCGGGACATCAAGCCAGCCAACGTCCTGCGCCTGAACGGCCGCTGGGTCCTGGCGGACTGGGGGATCGTGCGGCGGCCCCTGGGCCAGACGACCGATCCGCAGCGCACCCGCGTGGGGGTCTTCCTCGGCTCCGAGGGTTTCGCAGCCCCTGAGCACTACAGCGACGCCCACCGCGTGGGCCCCACCGCCGACATCTACAGCCTGGGGCAGCTCATCGGATGGGCCGTCACGGGCGAGATGCCCCTCGTGAACGTCCCGTTGCTCCCCAAGTCGGGCCCTTGGCGTGCGATCGTCCGGGAGGCGACCCAGAGGGACCCGGAGCGACGCCCGGCCACGGTGTCCGCCTTCCTCGATTTCGTCACGCTAGAGCTGGACGGGCCGGCGGAGCCCGTTGCGCTGCGCGGCGAGCACCTCCAGCGGGAACTGTTCGACGGGTCGACGGGTGCGGGGTCGGACCTCCTGACGCTGGCCGCTACGCATCCCGACGACGCGGCTCTCTACTTCGACGTGCTAATCAAGGTTCCCGTTGCCTCGGTCATGGCGGATCTGCTGGCCGACGCCGCTCGTGCGGTCGAGGTCGTGTCCGCGATGGCGACACTTTTCGGTTCGGACGTCTCCCACGGTTCCGAGGAACTCGGCGCCACCGTCAGGTGGCTGGCCGGTATCGCCGAGGCGGCGGCCCGGGCGAGGGAGCTTGATCTCCTGGAAGCGTGCTGCGGTGGCGCGTTCGAATGGATCCCCCTCCTGGACGACCAGAGCAGCCAGGCCGAGGGCTTCTCCTGGTGGACGACCCTGAGCGGGGACGCCGCCAGCTCAGTGGCGGCGATGCTGCGACAGCATCCGGAGTGCGTGACGTACTTCGGCCATCTGGCGCACGACCTCCGCGTCGATCACCGGATTCGCGCGGCCATCGCCCAGCAGTAGACCGGTCCGGCGGCAGTCGGCACGGTGCAGCGCCTCAGTGATCAAGGAAGCCTCCGCCACGGCCACGGCCCGCTCGTCGTTGATGAGCCGGAACCAGCGCTTCATCCGGAATCCGGCGGCACCCAGGACCTCCCGGCGGGTCTCGTAGTAGTGGCGGACGAGCGTGAGCGGCGGCATCGGAGTCGTCATGCCTGGTGGAACGTCACCCTCGCGATTCTGTGACAGCCGCCGCTCCGGCTCCTCGCTGGGCCGCCCCTGAACACCAGATGCCGACGGCGCCTGAGCGAAGTGAAGCGCCAGCAGCTCACGGAGGCCGAGCTAATGGTGATGGCGAAGATCGCCGCCCGCACGGATACCAAGCTTCGCCCGCACAATGGCAGCTCATCGCCTCCTTCAGCAAACGCCCCACCGCGCACCGGTCGGCGTCGCACGCCGTCGCCGCGTAGACACGGTCCACGTCAGCCTCCGCTCGTTCGAGCGAATTGTTTCGAACCACCCGTTACTGACAAACGGAACTGACAACCTGCCGCCGTGGTACGTCAACCTCGAGTCGAAGGCGGGCCATTGAAACGGCAGGTCAATGAGCGGCAGCTCTCGGTATTGCAGTGGGTGGGAGCCGCGTGCCCTGCCGACGTCTGGAAGACCAGCTCCTACAAGACCACCTGCCAGGCACTGCACAACCGGGGCCTGGTCACGATCTCCCGGAAGGGCGGGCAGTGGAACGTCGCCCTGACAAGCGCCGGCCAGCACTATCTGACGCACGGCACGTACCCTCCCCACGCTACGCGCCCACAGAAGACGCAGGCCGCCACACCACAACCCCCGTCCAGCCGCGCGCAGGAAACTCCGGCCTCCGTGCGAAAACCAAGCCCTCCCCCACAGCCCCGCGTGACGTTCACTGATCAGCTGCTGCAAGAACTCGCGGAAGCAGGCGGCCGGTTCGTCAAGAGCGGAAGCGGTCCGGACTCCGAGAAGTGGCCGTCCCGGATCGCCGCGGCACGCAGATCCGGAAGGATCCCGGAGACGAAAGAGCTGTACGGGGGTTGGTGCCGTGGCGGGTACGAGATCAAGCTCGTCGACATCCCCGCCTGGCGCCTTGCCGTCCTCGAACCCGTCACCGTGCCCTCGCGGCTCGTGCGGCCGCACCCCGTGATCCGGGCCATGCAGAACGAACGTCAGCCGCTGGGCCTGACCAAGCCCGTCCAAGGACGTGCTCTCCGGCTCATCCAGGCCCTGATCTCCGCCGCCGAGAACGAAGGACACTCCAGTTCGGCAGGACAGACTGGCTTCGCACCCCCATCACATCGCCGCCGCAGGGCAAATCCCCACTTCACCATCACCGCACAGGGCCAGACCGTGGGGTTCCTCGTCCTCCAGGAGCAGGACCGGACCGAGCACGTCGCCACCGACAAGGAACTCGCGGACGCCAAGAAGGACTCCTGGGTCAGGATCCCCCGCTTCGACTACACCCCGTCCGAGCGTCTCCGCTTCGTCCTCAGCGGCGGCCAACCGCACCGGGCGAGCGAATGGGCCGACACTCCCGGACGCTCCCTCGAAGAGCAGCTCGCCGAGATCGCACAGGAAGTCACCCTCCGCGGCGAAGCCGCAGAACGCAGACGTCTCGACGAGATCGAAGCGGCACGCCAGAAGTGCATTCGCTGGGAAGCTGCCATGGAAGAGGCCCGCGTCCAGTACGCGGAGGCATACCGCGTCAGGCACCTCGAAGCAGGCCGTGGGCGGCTGCCGTCTTGGCCAGGACGTTGAGCCGGTCGGCGTACCGGCGCACCCCGTCGGCCGAGACCAGGGCGTCACGCGTGAATCCGGGGAGCGCTTCGGGGGTGGAGGCGATGGCGATGAGCGCGCCGACCTCGGCCATCTCCTCGAAGAACCAGCCGGGGTCCTCCGCGTCGGGCAGGCGGGCGTGGGTGGAGGACACCGTGAGGCCGGCGGCGTCGATGTCGGCCTTCAGGGAGCGCGCCTCGGCGAGGCGTGCGGCACGGTTCAGGTCGCCGCGGCCCAGGCGGAAGGGCTCTACCGCGCTCACCCCGAGGTCGGCGATCCTGGCGAGCGTGGCGGGGCGGTCCGACAGGACGTCCATCAACGTGTAGAGCTGCAAGCCGATGGCCAGCATTCCATGATCCAATCTGACGGGGGTCACTGGGTCACTTCACCGCGCCGACGGTGAATCCGGTGATGAGGAAGCGCTGGAGCAGCAGGAATCCGGCGACTACCGGGACGGAGACGACCAGCGAGGCGGCCATGACCTGGTTCCAGTAGACGTTCGCCTCAGTGGAATAAGCCTGCAGGCCCACGGCCAGCGTGCGGGTCTGCTCGGTGGTGAGGACCGAGGCGAAGAGCACTTCACCCCAGGCCGTCATGAAGGCGTAGATGCACACGGCGACGATTCCCGGCGTCGCGGCGGGCACGATGATCTGCAACAGGGTGCGCAGCGGGCTGGCACCGTCCACCTTCGCCGCCTCGTCGAGGTCGCGCGGCACCGTGTCGAAGTATCCGACCAGCATCCACACCGCGAACGGCAGCGAGAAGGTCAGGTACGTGACGATGAGACCGGTACGGGTGCCCACCAGGTCGGTGCCGAGGTTCTGGTCGGCGTAGACGAACAGCAGGTACAGCGGCAGCAGGAAGAGGATTCCGGGGAACATCTGGGTGGCGAGGACCGCTGACTTGAAGCTTCCGCTGCCGGGGAACCTCCAGCGGCTCAACGCGTAGGAGGCGAAGATCGCCACCAGCACCGACAGCACCGTGGCGAACACGGCCACGATCAGCGAGTTGACGAAGTACTGCTAGTCGAGTCGACGAGTGGAGTGAGTTGGGCGCGAGCGTGAATACAGACGTCGCTCGCGCACTGGCCACCGCCGAGTCCAAGAGGCTCCCCTACCGACTGCTACACGTCGCCGCCCGTCTCACCCGCGCCGGCCGAAGCCTGCGCTTGCGAATATTCGGAGACCTGGCCATGGCGACAAGAACCGGCCACGGCTTATCACCGCCTCGCCGCATTGCCCGTCCCGGCAGCTAACCAGCAAATCCCTGGCTGCCCACGACCCGACAGTCCCTGGAGAACCCGGCCACCGCGTCGGGACTCCGCCATGCCCGAGCAGAGAAATCGCCCCGTCCGCGCGACAGCTGTCGACAACGATGTCTCATCAGCCCGACCAAAACAGCGAGGTCAACGCCTCGAAATGACCGTGGCTCGACCACGACCAGCCCAGCGACGGATTCCGGGGGGTGGCGAACTCGGGCGAACTCAACCCTGTCCGGAACAGGGGTATTGCGGTACGGACCGTTGTTCTGCCGTTCGGCGCGGGACAGCTTCTTGCGCTGGCCGCCGCCCATGCCCACGGGGTTGTTGATGTTCTTGCTCACGGGTTCTCCCGGAATGATGTGAAGTGATCTACGGATTCATCGGTGGGGGACGGGCGCGGCGACGTCGAAGGACGTCAAGGGCCCATCACGCTCTCACTCGTAAATCGGCGTC
>NZ_JBEYFS010000355.1:0-7987 GCF_040634475.1 Streptomyces sp. NPDC007095 | reverse complement strand
GCGGGGCCGTGACGGGGTCCGACGGCGGGGCCGTGACGGGGTCCGACGGCGGGGCCGTGACGGGGTCCGACGGCGGGGCCGTGACGGGGTCCGACGGCGGGGCCGTGACGGGGTCCGACAGCTTGGTAATTGGTCTGGACATGTTCAAGTCGCGGCAATAATCTGGGACTTGGTCTAGACCTGAAAATCGCGCGCACGGCTCACGAGAACCTCCCCCACGTCCTCCAGGAGCGGCAGCATGCGCATACGGACGACCAGGATCCATGCGGCAAGGGTCCGTGCCACCAGGAAAGCCAAGCTGTACGCCGCTGTCGTGGGCCTCGCCACGGCGGGCACGTTCGTGCTCTCCACCGGCGGAGCCGACGCCCACGGCTACACCGACCAGCCCCTCAGCCGGCAGAAGTTGTGCGCCGCCAACGGCGGCAGTGTCGCGGGCTGCGGCGACATCCAGTGGGAGCCCCAGAGCGTCGAGGGCCCGAAGGGCTTCCCGGCGGCGGGTCCCGCGGACGGCCAGATCTGCTCCGCGAACCACACCAACTTCAGCCAGCTCGACCAGCCCAAGACCCCCTCGGGTGCGGCCTGGCCGACGACCAAGGTCACCGGCGGGCAGAGCTACACCTTCCGCTGGCAGTTCACGGCCGTGCACGCCACGACCGACTTCAAGTACTTCGTCACCAAGTCCGGCTGGAACCAGAACCACGCACTGACCAGGGCGGACCTGAACACCACCCCGTTCCTGACCGTTCCGTACAACGGGCAGCGCCCGCCGTCCACGTTCAGTCACACCGGCACGCTGCCCTCCGGACTGAGCGGTCACCATGTCATCCTCGGCGTGTGGACGATCGCCGACACCGCGAACGCGTTCTACTCGTGCGCGGACGTCACGTTCTGAGCGCGTCCCGACCGGAAATGTTCTGAGCCTCTCTTGAGGAGCTCGCGCACCCCCCACGGGTAGGTTCCACGCACGTCGACATGACCATGACGGCGTGCGTGGAGCTGTACCGGACAACGGGGGAATGTCGTGGACGTGTTCTTCTATGCCGTGCCGGCGGTGATCATGGCCGGGGCGGTCTTCATGGCGGTCGTGGTGGTCCGCCGGTCGCTGGACATGAGCCGGGCGTGGAACAGCGGGCTGATCGCCGAGGCGCGCTGTTTGCGGTCCTTCACGACGACCAGCGGTGGCGGTGGCGACACCTCGGTGAGTACGACCCTGCATCACGTGTACGAGTTCAGGGCGCGGGACGGCCGTACGGTCCGCTTCGAGGAGAAGAACGGCCCGGCGACGATCGTCGAGGGCGACATCGTCACCGTCCACTACACCGCCGAGCGTCCCGAGAAGGCGACGGCCCACGCGCCGCAACGGGGACTGCTGGCGGCGGGCACGGTCTTCACCCTGGTCTTCTGCACGGTGATCGTCCTCTTCTGCATCGGCTTCATGGTGGGCATCCACGGGTTCTTCTCGATGTGGGACTCGGCCGGGAGCGGAGGGGGCGACTTCGAGGGCACGGGCCTCCCCTTCTGACGGCCCGTCAATTATCGTGCGCCCCCATGGGGTCCATGAGGCGCACCGTCGCGGAACTCGTACAGGAACGGTGGGGCGACCACCGGCCGGGACTGTGGTTCGAGGGGCGGGTGCTGAGCCATCACCGGGTGGCGGCGGGCGCGGCGGCGCGGGCGGCGCTCCTCGCCGACCTGCTGCCGCCCGGCGCCGCACCGCACGTCGGGGTGCTGCTCGACAACACCCCCGAATATCCGCTCTGGTTGAGTGCGGCGGCCCTCTCCGGTGCCGCCGTCGCCGGGATCAACCCGACCCGGCGCGGCCCCGAACTGGCCCGCGACATCCTGCACACCGAGTGCCGTGTCCTCGTCACCGAGCGGACCCATCTGCCGCTCCTCGACGGCTTCGAACTGCCCGGCGTACGCGTCCTGGTCACCGACACCGAGGCGTACGGAGAACTCCTCGCGCCGTACGAGGGCGCGAAGCCGGACGCGGCGCCCTCCGTGTCGCCGGACGCCCGCTTCCTCCTCTACTTCACCTCCGGCTCGACCGGCGCCCCCAAGGCCGCGATCTGCACCCAGGGACGGCTGGCCGCCGCCGGGCGCTCGCTCGTCGAGCAGTTCGGGGTGCGCCCGGACGACACGCACTACATCTGCATGCCGATGTTCCACGGCAACGCGGTGATCGCCGACTGGGCGCCCGCGCTGGCGGCGGGCGCGGGGATCGCGCTGAGGCGGCGCTTCTCGGCGTCGGGGTTCCTCGCGGACGTACGGGCCTGCGGGGCGACGTACTTCACCTATGTGGGCCGCGCGGTGCAGTACCTGCTGGCCACGCCCGCCCGCGGCGACGACCGTGAAAACCCGCTGCGGATGGGCTTCGGGACGGAGGCCGGGGCCGTGGACGCGGCCGCCTTCGAGAAGCGCTTCGGGGTACGGCTGGTGGAGGGGTACGGCTCGTCCGAGGGTGGCGCCGCCATCCAGTGGACGCCCGGCGCCCCGGCCGGCGCGATCGGGCGGGCGGCGCCCCGCGACGACCTCGCGGTGGTCGACCCGGAGACAGGGGCTGAGTGCCCGCCCGCCGTCTTCGCCGAGGACGGGAGGCTTCTCAACGGGGACGAGGCGATAGGGGAGTTGGTGAACCGCGGACCCAACCCCTTCGAGGGCTACTGGCGCAACCCCGCCGCGGACGCCGACCGCCGCCGCGAGGGCTGGTACTGGACCGGGGACCTCTTCTACCGCGACAGCGACGGCTTCCTCTACTTCGCCGGGCGGGCCGACGACCGGCTGCGCGTCGACAGCGAGAACCTCGCCGCCGCGATGATCGAGAACATCCTCACCCGCCACGAGGACGCCGCCGCCGTGGCGGTGTACGCGGTCCCCGACCCGGTGGCCGGGGACCAGGTGATGGCGGCGATCGCGCCGCGCGAGGGGGCCGGATTCGACCCGTCGGCCTTCGCGGAATTCCTCCTCGCCCAGCCCGACCTGGGGACGAAGATGGCACCCCGCTTCGTCCGGATCGTGACGCGGATGCCGGTCACCGCCACCAACAAGATCCACCGGGTGGGCCTGCGCCGCGAGGGCTTCCGCTGTGCCGACCCGGTGTGGTGGCGGCCGCCGGGGGAGTCCGCGTACCGCAGACTGCGCGAGCCGGACATCGAGGGGCTGCTGGCCGAGTACCGGGCGCGCGGACGCGAGAAGTTGCTGCCGACCGGGTAGATTCCGGGCGCGCTCCGCCGCGCAGTCCAACCGCATGCTGGAGCGCTTCGCGCGGGGGTGCTCGCCGGCCGGAACTTTCGGCGACCCGGCGGACGTCCCGTCTCAGGGAGTCCCGGAACAGAGGAATCCCCTCCGCCCCACAGGGGGAGGATGCCTCCGGACACCTGTGCCGTCCGCGCCGAGGAAAGAGGGAACATGCGTCACCTGATCCGGGTCGTGAACATCGCCGGTGCCGCACCGCCATCCGGCGCGTGGGGGCGGGCGGCGGTCCGGGGACGGCTCGTGGCGCGGCACCGGTGACGGCCGAGGGGCGCTACCGCGTCCTGGTCGCCGGCTACTCCGTCTCCTCGTACGGCACCTTCCTCAACATGGTGGCGCTCAACCTGTTCGTCTACGCCACCACCCACAGCGCCCTCGCCATCGGACTGTTCATGGCGGTGCGGCTGGGCGCGGGGTTCCTGGCGGGGACGGTCGCGGGGCGCGTGCAGGCCCGGTTCGGGGTCAAGCCGGTCATGCTGTGGGCCAACATCGCCCAAGCCGTTGTCATGTTCCTGCTGGTAGTGACGCCGGACGGGGGACTGCGGACCGGCGTGCTGTTCACGGTGTCCGCGGCCGTCGGGGCGTGCAGCACCGTGTTCATGGTCGCGCTGCGCAGCTCCATCCCCGACCTGGTCGGCGCGGACCGCCGCGCCTGGGCCAACTCGCTGATGGTGGGCGGGCGTTCGCTGGCCATGGTCGCCGGGTTCGCCTCGTCCGGTGTGGTGGTGCCCTGGCTCGGCTTCACCGCCGCGTTCCTGGTGGACTCGGCGAGCTTCGTGGTGTGCGCGGCGGCGGTCGCGTGGCTGCCGGGCATCGAACGAGCCCCCGAGCCTCCGCGGGCGCCCGACGAACCCCGCGAGAAGCGCGGCGTGTGGGCCGCGACGACGGCGCTGGCCACCGTGCCCGCGCTCGGCCTCATGATGTGCCTTCGCACCGTCGACGCCCTCGGCTCCTCCTCGCACAACGCGGCCCTGCCCGTCTACTCCAGCACGCTCCACCCGGACGACCCGGCCGCGTTCGTCAGCCGCTTCTGGCTGTTCTGGGCGCTGGGCAACGTCCTGGCGCAACAGGTCATCCAACGCTGGGCCAAACGCTCCGGACGGGCCGTCGGCGCGCTCGGTTTCGGTCTCGGCACCATCGTCATGTCCTCCGCGTTCATCCTCGGCTTCGCCGGGTTCCCGATGGCGGCGACCGTGCTGATCGCCCTCGTCGCGGGTGCCGCGGACGGGCTCACCGAGGTGTCGTACACCTCGCATCTGCAGACCCTGCCGGAGACCCTGCGCGGCCACGCCTTCGGGCTCACGGCGACGGTCGAGAACCTCGGCTTCGGCATCGGCATGATCGCGGTGTCGGCGGCCCTCGAATCGTTCTCCGCGTTCACCGTCGTGGCCTGGTCGCACGGCCTCGCCATCGTGGTCGCGGGGATCTACCTGCTCCGGTTGTACGCGGTCCACGGCGCCGGCAGGGAGGGGACGAGCGGTGCGTACGGCAGTCGTCGGGATGGCGCTGAGATTTCCGGGAGCTGACACCCCGGACGGGTACTGGCGGGACATCCGGGCGGGCGTGACGCACGTACGGCGGTTCACCGACGCCGAACTGGCGGCGGCCGGGTTCGCCCCCGAGGAGTACGGCGCGCCCGACTTCGTGGCCGCGAGCGCCCCGCTGCCCGGCATCGACGGCTTCGACGCGGCCTTCTTCGGGATGAGCGCCCGCGAGGCCACGGTCACCGATCCGCAGCAGCGGCTCTTCCTGGAGTGCGCCCACCACGCCCTGGAGGACGCGGGGTACGCACAACCGCGCGCCGGGGTGCGGATCGGGGTGTGCGGGAGCACCGGCTACCGGCTCTACTCGCTGCACGGCTATCTCGCCAACAACCTTCGGGAGGAGGCGGATTCGGGGGAGTGGCAGCGGCAGAAGCAGGCGCAGGTCGGCAACTACCCCGATTTCGCGGCCCCTCGGGCGGCCCACCGGCTCGGACTGACGGGCCCGGCCCTGAATGTGGCCACCGCCTGCTCGTCGTCCCTGGTGTCCGTCCATCTCGCCCGCCAGGCCCTGCACTTCGGCGACGCGGACCTCATGGTCGTCGCCTCGGCCGCCTTGCACGTGCCCCAGGTCACCGGGCACCGGCACGTACGCGGCTCGACGATCTCGCGCTCCGGGACCGTGCGCGCCTTCGACGCCGACGCGGACGGCACCGTCGGCGGCAACGGCGTCGCCGCCGTCGTCCTCAAACCGCTGGACAGGGCGCTCGCCGACGGCGACACCGTGTACGCGGTGATCGCCGGGTCCGCCGTCACCAACGACGGCGCCGACCGGACCGGGTTCGCCGCGCCGGGCTCCACGGGCCAGCGCGACGCCGTGCTCGGCGCGCTGCGCGCGGCCGGGGTGCCCGCCGACTCCGTCGGCTACCTGGAGGCGCACGGCACCGGCACGCTCAAGGGCGATCCGATCGAGTTCGCCGCCCTCACCGAGGCGTTCCGGCTGCACACCGACCGCACCGGCTTCTGCGCGCTGGGTTCCACGAAGTCGGCGATCGGCCACCTGGACAGCGCGGCCGGTCTTGCGGGGCTGATCAAGGCGGTGCTGGTGCTGCGGCACGGGGAGATACCGCCGCTGGTGAACCACACCCGCCCCAACCCGGCCCTGGACGTGACCGGGAGCCCCTTCGTCCTGCCCACCCGCGCGCTGCCCTGGCCCGCCGAGGAGGGCCGCCCGCGCCGGGCCGGGGTGCACTCCATCGGGATGGGCGGGACGAACGCCCACGTGATCCTGGAGGAGGCGCCGACCCCGGCCCCCCGCCCTGCGGACCGCGGGCAGGCCCCCGCACTGCTGCCGCTGTCCGGCCACACCCCCGAGGCGCTCCTCGCCTCCGCACGGGCCTTCCGCGACCACCTCACCGAACACCCCGGGACCGACCCCGCCGACCTGCTCCTCACCACCGCGCTCGGGCGACGGCACCTGGAACACAGGCTGGTGGTCACCGCCCCGGCCGGCGACACGGCGGCGGCGCTGGACGCCTTCGTGCGGGGCGAGGCGGGGGCGTACGCGCACGGCGTCGCCGGGGCGGAGGCGGGCGGTGGACCGGTGTTCCTCTTCACCGGCCAGGGCAGCGGGTACGACGGGATGGGCGCGGCGCTCGCCGAGCGGTTCGCGGTGGTGGCCCGCACGTTGGAGGAGTGCGCGGGGATCCACCGGGACGAGACGGGCGAGGAGGGATTCCTCGACCGGTTGCTGGGCGGCGCCGACGGTGGTCCCGCGGAGGCGGCGCGGTCCCGGGGCCCGGAGGGAGGGCGGGTCTGGGACCCGGAGGGAGAGCGGTCCTGGGGTCCGGAGGGAGGGCGGGTCTGGGACCCGGAGGGAGAGCGGTCTTGGGGTCCGGAGGGAGGGCGGGTCTGGGACCCGGAGGGAGAGCGGTCCCGGGACCCGGAAGGAGCGCGGGTCTGGGACACCGCCTTCGCTCAGCCCGCGCTCTTCGCCCTGCAGGTCGCACAGGCGCGGCTGTGGCGGCGGTTCGGCGTCGAACCGGTCGCGGTGGCCGGGCACAGCGCCGGGGAGTACGCGGCCCTGTGCGTGGCCGGGGCGCTGACGCTGGAGGACGGGCTGCGGCTGGTCTGCGAACGGGGGCGGCTGATGCGCGACGGCACCGCGACCGGGGGCATGCTCGCGGTGTTCGCCGCCGAGGACGTCGTACGGGGGCTGGTCACCGAGGTCGAGGGACTCGAACTCGCCGTGGTCAACGGGCCGGGGCAGTACGTCGTGGGCGGACCGCCCGAGGCGGTGGCCGCCGCCCGCGCCCGGCTCGCGGAACGCGGCACGCCCGCGGAGCCTCTGCCGGTGGACCGCGCGTTCCACACCGCCCTGCTCGACCCGGTCCTGGCGGAGTTCCGGGACGCCTGCGGAAAGGTACGACTACGGCCCACCAGGACCGAGTTCGTCAGTGGTCCGGACGGGGTCCGGCACCCGGTGGGCTGGCTGCCGGACGCCGACCACCTGGTACGGGGGACCCGGCGGCCGGTGGACTTCGCCGCCGTACTGCGCACGCTGGAGCGGAACCCCGGGCGGCCGGTCCAGCTGGAGATCGGCCCCGACGCGCCCCTCACCGGGCTCGTCCGGCGCGCCCGGCCGGATACCGCCGCCGTCCCCACCCAGCGCCGCGACGACCGTGGCCCGGGCACCCTCTGGGCGGCCGTCGCCCGGCTGCACTGCGCGGGCCACCGGCTCGACTGGGCGGCCCTGCTCGACGGCTGCGACGCCCGCCGGATCCCGCTGCCGCCGTATCCCTTCCAGCACCGGACGTACTGGACAGGACCGCCGCCCACCCCCCTGGCCCACGACCGCAGGACGGAGGACGGCATGACCGAACAGGCCGTACTGGAACGGGTGCTGGCACTCAGCGCTCGCCATCTCGGATACGCGCCGCAGGAGATCACGGCGGAGCGGACGTTCGTCGGGCTCGGCGCGGACTCGCTCCAGCTCATAGGAATGGTGCGGCAGCTGGAGGCCGAGTTCGGGATCGAGATCGGAATGCGGGAGATCCTGGAGGAGGCGGGGACCCCACGGCTCGCGGCCCGGTTGATCGCGGAGCGGACGGGGCAGGGGGCGACCTCCGTGGGCGTCACCCCGGACGACGAGCGCGTGCACGTCACCCCGGACGACGAGCGCGTGCACGTCACCCCGGACGACGAGCGCGTGCACGTCACCCCGGACGACGAGCGCGTGCACGTCACCCCGGACG
>NZ_JBEYFS010000354.1:0-8028 GCF_040634475.1 Streptomyces sp. NPDC007095 | reverse complement strand
TCACCGGGAGCGGCGGCAAGACCGGACTGGGACGGGCGCCGTTGATCTTCCCCTACGCGCAGTTCGGGGGAAACGGCGTCAGCCTCTTCTTCGTTCTGTCCGGCTTCCTGATGATCTGGGTCTTCAACCGAACGAGCACCCAGGCGCCTTCTACTGGCGCCGCGTAGACCGGATATGGCCCGCCCACCTGGTCGCCTTGCTGCTGGGCACCTACGCCTACTACACGGCGGCACACCTCGCGATCAGCTGGCCCAGCCTGATCTCCTCCGCCTTCCTGGTGCAGACCTGGTCCCCGAACGTCACCCCGGCCCTCCCCGGGAACGAGGTCACCTGGACGCTCAGCGTCGAACTGCTCTTCTACGCCCTCTTCCCGCTGCTGGGGCGGATCGCGGTCAGGCTGCGCACCCGCTGGCTCGGATCGGTCACGGCAGGCGGACTGGTGGGAATGTGGGCCGTCGACTGGTTCGCCACCACCCACTACTCGCCCGCCCACGCGGCCTGGGTGATGCGCCACCCTGTGGTCTACCTGCCGGAGTTCCTGCTCGGCATGACGCTCGCGCTCGCGGTCAAACGCGGCTGGCGGCTGCCGTTGCACCCCTCGCTGCCGGTGGTGCTGCTGGCGGCCTACGTCTACTGCTACTACGAGGGCAAGGCCCGGTTGCCGGCGGCAGCCGCCGCGCAGCTCGACTATCTGGTGCGGCCGGTGGTCGCAGTCCTGGCCGCACTGATCATCCTCGCCTTCGTCCAGCGCGAGGTCCGCGGACAGCGCGGCGTACTCAACGCCAAGCTGATGGTCCAGCTCGGCCTGTGGTCGTACTGCTTCTACCTCCTGCACCACTCGATCAGCCGGCTGGCCATCTACCAGTGGGGCCGCATGCCCGACAACAACGGCACGCTGTTCGCGCTGATCGGCATGGGCATGGTCGTCATCGTGCCGGCCTGGGCGTTGTACTCCGCGGTGGAGGAGCCCGCGGAGAAGTGGTGGCGGCGGCACACGCCGCAGCGGTGGCTGCGGCAGGGCCCGCCCGGCGGGCGAACAGTGGCAGTTCCCCCGCTTCGCCGGCCAGAGACCGAACCGCGCGAGCCGGTCGCCAACTGACGAGACGCGGGTGAGCACGCAGGGTCCTGAGGACTCCTATGTAAATGAGCGCCTTCCCCTTGGAATGACCGGCCATCAGTGAGGTGTTGCTCCTGCCTCCTGCATCCGATGGATGCTGGCCGACGCGGCTGATGGCACGTGCCACAGCCGTGCCGCATCGTGCGGTCAATCACGGTCAACGACGGTTCGCCGCAGTCGAGATGCACCGCCGAGCTGGGCCCCCTCACCGAACCCGGGGTGGCCTGCGCGTCTTCGCTGCCTCGCACAGCCGCCCTTACAAGGCAGGTGTCCGCAATGCACGAGCGCCCTCCCGGGCCGTCCTGGGGCCGTGGAAGGGCGTTCAACGATGACCAACGTCGACAACTGCCGACAGCTCAGCAGCAGGTCAGAGCATTGATCGATTAGGCGACCACAGGTCACGGCCGCCAATGATCAGTTGTGGCTGATCTGAGGCCGCCGCGGTGGGCGAGCCGGATGGTTGCGTTTACTTCGGCGGACGTGACCGGGCGGCGAGAAGCTGGTAGCAGATCAACGTGGCCACGGGGATCCGGGCGCCGAGGGCGCGGGCCACTTCGGCGCGAGAGACCGAGGGCCGCGCGCAGGGCCCGCCGCTGCTCGGCCGGCGGAAGGGGGGCGGGTTCGGCGGCGACCGCGAGCAGTTGGCCGATCGCCCCGAAGTCGTTCATGCCGCCCCCCGGGCCCCGGGTGCGCGATGCCGCTCCGGGGCACCTTCTCCGGTTCTTCGAGGTGCCCGATGCCGGCGGCGGGCCGCCGGGCTTCGGTGGTGGCGGTGTCGTCGGCCCCGATGGCGGTGACCGTCCAGGAGCAGCCGCGGTCGGTGCTGGTGCGGCGGGGGTGCGTCAGAGGCGGCAACATGTGTCCTTGTGCTGGTGTCGATACCTGCTGGCGGGACTGGTCGGCATCGGCGCCAAGAGTATCGGGGCCCGTTCGAAGGGGCGGGCCCCGCCGAGGACAATCGTCGCCATGAGTGACGGTACGGGTGATGCCGAGAGCCGCCTGGCGCGGATCGAGCGACTGCTGGAGAGCGGCGAGCATGAGGTGGCGCCCGCGTGGCGGCGGGCGACACGTGGTGAGCCGCGCTGGGCGGTGACCGCGGTGATCCTGGTGGCGGTCGCTCTGCAGTGGATGCTGCCGCACCGGCTCGCCTTCCATCCGTACTGGGCCTTGCCGGCCCTGGAGTTGGTGCTGCTGGCCGGTCTGATCGCGGCGAACCCCCGGCGGGTCGAACCCCGCACCCGGTGGCTGCGGTGGTGGGGGCTGGCTCTGACCGGTGCGATCAGTCTGGCCAACGGCTGGTCGGCGGTCCGGCTGGTGACGGGCCTGGTCAACGGCACCGAGGCGACGGAGGCCGGGCCGCTGCTGCTGACCGGCGGCGGTATCTGGCTGACGAACGTCATCGTGTTCGCCCTGTGGTACTGGGAGTGGGACCGCGGCGGGCCGATGGCACGGGTCCGCGGCCGGAGCCAGTACGCCGACTTCCTCTTCGTACAGATGCAGAGCCCGCAGACCGCGCCGCCGGACTGGGAGCCGGCGTTCCTGGACTACCTGTATCTGTCGTTCACCAACTCCACCGCCTTCAGCCCGACCGACGTGATGCCGCTGTCGCGGTGGGCCAAGATGCTGATGATGCTGCAGTCCTCGGTCTCCTTGGTGACGGTGGTGCTGGTGGTCGCCCGGGCCGTCAACATTCTCAAGTAGCGACCATGGACGACGGGGTACGCACAACTGCCAGGATCCCCACGGCACTTCATGCCCGCTGGGCTGCCCACGCCGAGCGCGAGCGGCGGTCACTCAACGCCGATCTCCTCTACCTCCTGGAGGGCGTCCTCGGCACTCCCGCAGGGGAAGCCGGATCCTTCCCGGCCTAAAGGCCGGGGCATCTTCCGGTTATCCGGTGACCGGGCCGTGTGCGGGCGAGTGGCGGCCGGTGTGTGCCGTGCAGCGGCGGCGCGCCATGGTTCGGGTCAATCCGGGCACGCCACGGGGGCGATCGCTTCAGGCGGATAAGCGGAACAGCCACCGATTCAGCGTCGGCAACACCGGCCCGGAGCAGTCCCCCCGTCACGATCACGTTCGTCCGCATCAGCCAGGGCCTGTCGTCACCTTCCCGCCGTGCGCCCGAAGGGCGGACGGGAACCGCCCTGTGACCGCCGGCCGCTGGCATGAGCTGCCGGCGGACGAGCCGGTCCGCGCCACGCACCGGGGTCAGTTCATCTGCCGACGGGCCTGCTTCACCTCGCGATCGACGGCCCAGGCGTCGGCGACCGGCCCGAGGTGGCCGAGCTTGTCGGGATTGATCACCGTGCGGATGGTCTGGATCTGGCCGTCGAGCACGTCGAGGGCCAGGGTGTGGAGCACCTTGCCGTCCCGGTCCCGGAAGATCGCGCCGGGCTGGCCGTTGACCTCGTGCGGCTCGAACGTCACGTCGATCCGGCTCATCAAGGGGAAGACCGTGCCCAGCACCCGGGCCACGTTCTGCGCGCCCATGACGGCCTTGGCCAGCTGCGGGGCCTTGCCGCCGCCGTCCCCGACCAGTTGCACGTCGGCGGCCAGCAGATCCCGCAGCCCGTCCACATCGCCGCTCTTCAGCGCGTCGAAGAACCGCGTCGCCAGCTCGTGCCGCTCCTGCCGGTCCGCTTCGAACCGCGGCCGCCCGGCCTCCATGTGCCGCCGCGCCCGCACCAGCAGCTGCCGGCACGCCGCCTCCGAACGCCCCACCGCCGCGGCGACCTCGTCGAACTCGAAGGCGAAGACCTCCCGCAGCACGAACACCGCCCGCTCCAGCGGGCTGAGCCGCTCCAGCAGCAGCAGCGCCGCCATCGACACCGAGTCGGCCAGCTCCACCGCCTGTGCCGGATCCTGGTACGGATCGCTCAGCAGCGGCTCGGGAAACCACGGGCCCACGTACTCCTCCCGCCGCACCCGTGCGGAGCGCAGCACATCGATGGAGATCCGTGTGACCGCGGCCGACAGGAAAGCCTTGGTCGACGTGGGACGGGTCGACGAGCCGTCAAAACGCAGCCATGTCTCCTGCACCGCGTCCTCGGCCTCGCCCACGCTGCCCAGAATCCGGTAGGCGATCGAAAACAGCAGCGGCCGCAGCTCCTCGAACTCCTCGACCTTGCTCACGCCGAACCCCCTTCCCTCGAACGCCCCGTATCCGGCCGCACCCGTCGGCGCAGGCATCTTCCGGTGCACTGTGGCACTGCTCAGCCGCTGAAGGACTCGGGGCCGAAACGGCCCCATGCCACGAATGCCGCAAGCACGAGATACACCAGATTCAGCACCACATACAGGGATTCGCCGCGCCGGCCGTGGGTGATCATCGCACCGGCCATCAGCAAGACCCAGCACACGGCGGTCACCGGCGCCAGAACCGGTGCGATACCGGCGGCAGCGGGCAGGATCAGTCCCACCGCGGCCAGGAGCTCGAGGACACCGAGGGTCTTGACGAAGCCGGCGCCGACGTCTTCGGTCCAGCCCCCGCCCTGGACCGCGGCCAGTTTCTCCCTGGGCACGAACGTCTTGCTGATGCCGCCGGTCAGGGCCACCACGGCCAGCAGTCCGGCACCGATCCACAGTGCGAGGTTCATCTGTTCCCTCCGTGGATACTCCGTCCTTCAGGACGGAGAGGAATCGGACTCCTGCGGAGCAGGGCAGGGAAAGACGATTCGCCGCCAGAGCGGATCGTCGTTCACCACCAACTACCCGCAGACAGTCGCAAGTTGGCGTTAGTTCGTGAGCTGTGGCCATTCACGTGAAGCGGGCGTATCGGTACCGCTTCTGTCCGACCGATGCGCAGGCAGCGGAGCTGTCGCGCACGTTCGGGTGCGTGCGAAAGGTCTACAACATGGCGCTCGCGGCCCGTACCGAGGCGTGGGCGCGGCAGGAGCGGGTCAACTACAACCAGTCCTCCGCAATGCTGACGGCCTGGAAGAAGACCGAGGAACTGGCCTTCCTCAACGAGGTGTCGTCGGTTCCGCTCCAGCAGGCGCTGCGGCACCTGCAAGGGGCGTTCGCGAACTTCTTCTCCAAGCGCGCCAGGTACCCGCGGTTCAAGTCGAAGCGGAAGTCCCGCGCCTCGGCGGATTACACCAGCTCGGCGTTCACCTTCCGCGACGGCCGGTTGAAGCTCGCGAAGATGGCCGGCTCGCTGGACATCGTCTGGTCCCGCCCCCTGCCCAAGGGCAGCGTGCCGACGACCGTGACCGTGTCCCGGGACGCGGCCGGCCGCTGGTTCGTGTCGATGCTGTGCGACGGCCCGACGGTGAAACCGCTCGCGGCCACGGATGCCGCGGTGGGGATCGACGTCGGCCTGGACCACCTGCTGGCCCTGTCGACCGGTGAGAAGATCGCCAACCCCCGGCACGAACGCTGCGACCGCGCCCGCCTCGCCGAGGCACAGCGCAACTGTGCCCGCAAGGAGAAGGGCTCCGCGAACCAGGAGAAGGCACGCCGCAAGGTCGCCAGGATCCACGCCCGGATCACGGACCGGCGCAGGGACGGCCTGCACAAGCTGACCACTCGACTCGTGCGCGAAAACCAAACGCTCGTGATCGAGGACCTGACCGTGCGCAATATGGTCAGGAACCGGAAACTCGCCCGCGCCATCAGCGATGCCGCGTGGGCAGAGTTCCGGAGCCTTCTGGAGTACAAGGCCGCCTGGTACGGGCGGGACGTGGTGGTCGTGGACCGCTTCTTCCCCTCCTCCAAGCTGTGCTCCCACTGCGGTGCCTCGCAGGACAGGATGCCGCTGCATGTCCGCACCTGGACGTGCGACTGCGGAACGGTCCACGACCGGGACGTGAACGCGGCGAAGAACCTTCTGGCCGCCGGGCTGGCGGTGTCTGTCTGTGGAGCTGGTGTAAGACCTCAACGGAGAACTCCGGACGGGCAGTCGGCGACGAAGCAGAAAATCCCACGGCGCAAGCCGTAGGAATCCCCCTCGTTTACGAGGGGGAGGAAGTCAAGAGGTCACCCTCCTGTTGCCCGGCATCTTCCCTCCGCCTCTCAATGGAACTGCCCCGCCTCGTAGTTGCCGGCCGGCTGCCGGGTGATGATGTTCAGCCGGTTCACCGCGTTCATGAAGGAGACCAGGACCACCAGGGCGGTGAGCTGGTCCTCGTCATAGTGCTTGGCGGCATGCGCCCACACCTCGTCGCCGACCCCACGGGCCGCGTCCGCGACCCGGGTCCCCTCCTCCGCCAGCTCCAGCGCGGCACGCTCGGCCTCGGTGAAGACCGTGGCCTCCCGCCACGCCGCGACCAGGTTGAGGCGCACCGGGGTCTCGTCGGCAGCGGCGGCCTCCTTGGTGTGCATGTCGATGCAGACGGCGCATCCGTTGATCTGGCTCACGCGCAGCGCCACCAGCTCCTGCGTCGCGGCCGGCAGCGGCGAGTCCTTGAGCGCCTTGCCCGCCGACATGAAGTACTTGAGGGCCTTTCCGGCGGTCGGGCCGGCGAAGTAGTCCAGTCGCGCGTCCATGCTGTGCTCCTTTGAGGCCGTCGGTGGCTACATCCCCTGAGACGAGGTAGCCCGGCCTCCTGTGACACGGACCGATGTGACCCGCGTCTCCCAGCCGCCGGCGGCCATGCGGAGAAGTGCGGCGAGGGTTCCCCAGCACCTGCCCTTTCGCGGCGTCCCCGCAACACGGCTCGGGACGACCGGACTTGGCGAACCGGCTGGCCGAACCGGCTTGGCGCCATGTCTCCAACACCAACCACATCATCGCCAAGACGATCGTGACCGAGGCTCAACGCACCTCGGCCGGGATCTCCCTGGAAGAACTCCATGGAATCCGGCAGAGGGTACGGCGCCGCAAGCCCCAACGGGTCGCACTCCACTCCTGGGCCTTCGCCCAGCTCGCAGCCTTCATCGTCTACAAGGCTCGCAGGGCCGGCGTGCCCGTCGTCTTCGTCGATCCCGCCTACACCTCGCAGCAGTGCTGCGAGTGCGGCCACATCGACAAGAAGAACCGGGCAAGCCAGGCCCTCTTCATCTGCCGGAACTGCGGGGTCGTTGCCCATGCAGACCGGAACGCTTCCCACAACATCGCCCGCAAGGGCGAGGCTGTGTGGACCGCGGGGCGTGAGTCACGCGTCCCTGCCACCCCATAAGGGTGTCTGGACGGAGGAGCCCACCCAGCAGCCAGTTGGGCGCTACCTCCAAGCCCGGTCCATTAGGGCCGGGTCAAGTTGACGGGCTTGTCGCTGCCTTTGCCACCTGGTCTTCTGTACGCCGGGTGTTCCGTGACGCGTGTTCGCCCGTCGGCTGCGGGCAAAACCGGGCACCGGAACAGGAACGAAAAGTGAGGATGAGGCGGCATGGAATCAGTGGCGGGACCGGACGTACGGGGTGCGGTGCCCGAGGGGCTCGGTGCGGCGATACGGGGTACGGCCGAGGAGATCGCCGCACTGCTGCGGGCGGGCGCCGGCATGGAACGCCGGGTGCCGCAGTCGCAGTGGAGCGTCGGGGAGGCGGCCGCGCATCTGGCACTGGCCAACGAGCTGATGGCGGACATCGCGGCGGGACGTGCGCGCAGCTACGGGGACGGCACGCCGCAGAGTCTCGCCGCGGCCAACGAGCAGGCGCTCGCCGCGTTCGGTGAGCGCGGGGCCGGGCCGCTGGCCGGGATGATCGTGGAGCAGGCCGGTGCGTGTCTGAAGGCGCTGGAGGAGCGGAGCGCGGAGGGGACGGTGGTCACTCCGCTGGGCCCGATGGGACCGGATGTGCTGGGGTCGTATCTGCTCACGCACATGCTGGGACACGGTTACGATCTCGCCCGTGCGCTGGGGCGTGCGCACATGATCGACCGGGGGCGGGTGCGGCTGACGCTGCCGTTCTTGATGACGGTGATGCCGCGGGTGACCGACACGGCCAGCACGGCCGTGCTGAGCGCCTGCTACGCG